>NZ_AJRH01000014.1:0-42729 GCF_000297015.1 Streptococcus sp. GMD6S
ACCAAGGCTTTGAGGGCCGCAAAGTTTTGGGCGAGACCGATAGAAACGATAATCTGAGCTAATTCCTTGGCAGAAGGATTTCCTAGTAGTTCATGACTGAGAGCTACACGTGGGTTGAGACCGATAGA
Organism: Streptococcus sp. GMD6S; assembly: GCF_000297015.1. The sequence continues at coordinate 129 of NZ_AJRH01000014.1, forward strand.
GCCACCCTTGGTCGCTACCGGCACGGGTAAGGTCATCTCACCGACCAATTCTTCTGTGTCCCTATCTAGACTCCATCGACTGAGACCTTGATAGCGCCCGTCTCGACTGGCAAAGGCATGGGCCCCAGCTTCGATAGCACGCCAGTCATTACCCGTGGCGATTAAAATGGCATCGATACCATTAAAAATCCCTTTATTGTGAGTAGCTGCTCGGTAAGGATCTGCCTGCGCAAACTGGCTAGCCAAAGCTATTTTCTCTGCTATTTCTCTGGCTTCATCCTTTTGTCGGCTCAAGTAGCGAAAGGCGATACGACAGCTTGCTGTCACCAGAGAATCGGTCGCGTAGTTGGACAGAATCCCCATGAGGCTCTGTCCCTGACTGAGTTCTTCTAAGACTGGCTTCAAGGCTTCTAGCATGGTATTGAGCATATTGGCCCCCATGGCTTCCTGGGTATCGACATGAAGATAAACAACGAGAAAGTCTGTTTCACCTTTGATCTGCTCTACATGCAAATCACGCGCCCCACCACCACGTTTGACGATAGAAGGATAGGCTTGATTGGCAAGTTCCAAGAGTTCGGCTTTCTTGCTGGCAATCTTCTCTTGCGCTTGTTCAGGATCAGCAACTTGATAAAGGGCCACCTGACCGATCATCTGGCGCTCATGTACTTGAGCAGTAAAGCCACCTGCTCGCTTGATGATTTTGCTGGCATAGCTGGCCGCAGCAACCACTGAGGGCTCTTCTGTCACATAAGGAACTGTGTAGTCCTGACCATTCACCAAAAGTTCTGGAATGATCGAATAAGGCAGAGAAAAAGTTCCCACCACATTCTCACTCAGCTGATCTGCAACCGCCAAGCTGACTTGTTCATCCTGCTCCAGACTCGTTTGCCTTTCAGGACTAAGGAGCGCCTGAGCTTGTAACAACTCAAGGCGCTCATGGTATGATTTTTTAGAAAATCCATTCCAACTTATCTTCATTATTTTTCAACCTTGCTATAACGGCGTTGGTGGTCGACAATTTCAACCAAGGCATAGTCTTGATGTTCATAACCTGCAAATTGGGCTGAACCAGACTCATCCAACTGCACCTCTTCGAAGAAGACTTTTTCATAGTTTGCAACAGACAATGTTGTACGTTGTTTAAGTTTACTCAAGCGATCCTTATCAAGATAAGTTTCATAACCTTCTACCAGCTCTCCACTAAAGAACTCTGAAACCGCTCCACTTCCGTAACTGTAGAGGGCAATTTTATCTCCAGCCTTCAAAGTCTCTGCATTTTCCAAAAGAGAAAGGAGGCCGAGGAAGAGAGAACCTGTGTAGATATTTCCAATCATCTGACTGTAGAGAATGGACTTGTCAAAGTTTTCTTGCAGACTATCCTTTTTCTCTTGAGATAAGTTCTTGTCCATCATCTTGCGCAAGCCTTTTAGGGCCAACTTAGGATAAGGCAAGTGGAAGCAGATAGCCGCAAAGTCATCCATAGTCCAGTCATAGCGTTTCTTATATTCATCCCAAGTCGTTGTCAGGCAATCAAGATACTGTTGGGTCGAGTACATGCCGTTTACATAAGGAGTGCTTGAGTAGTTCGGACGCCAGAAATCCATGATGTCTCTCGTTTGGGCAACATTATCATTGTTAAAGGCCATGATGCGTGGATTTTGAGTGATTAGCATCGCCACACTTCCAGCACCCTGAGTTGGTTCACCTGGAGTTCCCACACCATACTTGGCAATATCACTGGCAATGACCAAAACCTTAGACTCTGGAGAATTTTCCACATGCAATTTAGCATAATGAAGGGCAGCTGTCGCTCCATAGCAGGCTTCTTTGATTTCAAAGCTACGGGCGAAAGGCTGAATGCCTAACAAGCCATGAACAAAGACTGCCGCTGCCTTACTCTGGTCAATCCCTGACTCGGTCGCCACGATGACCATATCGATTTCTTCTTTTTCTTTGTCTGATAAAATAGAGTTGCTTGCACTAGCTGCCAAGGTAACAATGTCCTCAGTCAGTGGCGCAATACTAATTTCATTTAACAAGAGTCCCTTGCTAAATTTTTCGGGGTCAACTCCCCTCGCTTCTGCTAAGTCTTGTAATTTCAAGACATATTGACTGGTCGCAAAACCAATCTTATCAATACCGATTGTCATATTTACCTCTGTTTTTTCATTCATTGTAAAAAATCGTTTCATTCTATTTTATCACAAATAGGGACAAAAGAGAGAAAAAAGACTTGATTCAACAAATCAAGTCTTTGCTTTGATTGTATTAGGAAGAGATTCCTCGTTGTTTTCGGATGTAGTAATAAAGCTTTAAAATCACCGTTCCACTTGCCATTCCAATAGAAATAACAAGAGCTAACATAACCACCAAAGTCGCGCTGGCAATAGCATGGCTGTAATCGCCTGTCACAAAGAAAGCTGTCGTTCGATAGGATAAATAACCCGGCACCAAGGGGGCAAGAATGGCCAAGACAAAGACCACCGCTGGTGTCTTATAGACAATACTTAAAATCTGACTGATGCAAGAGCCAATTACTGCTGCGATAAAGGTCGCAATAATAACATTGGTTGGTTCTTTGAGCACGAGATAGAGGAGCCAAACGCCCATTCCCAAAATACCACCAGGTAGGAGCATGGAGCGTTGAACATTCAGTACGATTAGAAAGGTGATGATGGCGAGTAAACTCGCTACTGCTTGGAGTAAAATACTTGTTAGAGTCATCTTATGTCATCAAAACTAGGGCGACGGAGGTACCGGCCCCTAAAGCGAGGGTAATGAGCAGGGATTCAAACATCTTGCTCATACCAGAGTTGATATGGTTGGTCATGATATCCCGTACCGCATTTGTCAGAGCAATCCCTGGAACAAAGGGCATGACCGCTCCTGCTATAATCAGGTCTGCTGTCGAAGGAAAGCCTGTATAGCGGGCCCAGAACTGGGCGATCAAGCCGAAAACAAAGGCACCTGCAAAGGCCGTTACAAAAGGAATGCGGACAAACTTCTCGACATAGAGAGAGAAGGCAAATCCAAATAAAGTTGCAATAGCTGCACCAAAAGCGTCATAAACATTGCCCCCAAACATAATCGAGAAGAAAGGGGCACTGAGGGTCGCTGCTACAGTCACTTGGAACTTGGTATAAGGAAGAGCTTGATTTCTGATTTCCTTCAGCTTTTGAAAGGCTGTAGAAAGATCAATCTGGCCACCAACAAGCTCTCGTGATACCTGGTTGACATCGCAGACTTTTTCAATGTTATAAGAGGATGACGTCACCCGTTTCATCCGAGAAATATTGGTGTTTTCAATAGAAAAGAAAATAGCTGCGGGCATGGCAAGAACATTGCAATCCATTATTCCCTGCGAATGGGCAATACGGATCATAGTATCCTCAACCCGATGAATCTCTGAGCCACTTTTCAGGAGAATGGTTCCTGCTAGCATAATCACATCAATGACGGCATTCAACTCTCTCGATTCGTCCATTTTCTCCTCCTTTTTCTACTCCCTATATTTTATCACAAAATCTTGTGAAAAAAAATCTTTGTCATGAAATCATGACAAAGATTCGTCTAATCTCGAGAACTTTCGTGAGATCCTTCACTATTGGATGAACTGCTAGAAGGAGTGTTCCCTTGTTGATTTCCTTGTTGGTTCCCCTGGTTTGGACTTGTAGGAGAACCCTGGTTCCCACGTTGGGCAGGATTAGAGGATGAAGTTGACGGTGGTGTTTTCGGTTTGTAAATGGAAAGTTTGATACGCGTACTTGCAAGATCAACCAGTTCTCCTGCTTTTGGCGTTTGATCTACAACCGTGCCCTCTTTTGTTCCTTCAGGAGTCGATACTTCTACAACCTCAATATTTGCTTCCTTCACACCGACAATCTGAGTCAAGTTATTCTTTGTAAACTCGAGACTTGAACCAATGTAGTTCGGCATGCTGACACTAGTCACCTTCTTAGCCACTGTTAAGGTAATCGTAGTAGCTTTTGAGAGATCATAGGTCGAACCCGATGCAGGGGTCTGTCTGAGGACGGTTCCAGGTTCGCTTTCGCTGGATTCTTCCTCTTCCATCTTGATTAGATTTTCAGGAACCTTCTTCTCCTTGAGTTCAGCTACAACTTCCGTATACTTACGTCCGACATAATTGCTCAATTGGAAGGATTGCTTACCAGAAGAAACAATCAAATTGACCTTGGTTCCTTCTTTTCGGCCGCTACCAGCTTCTGGATCCGTTCGAATAACACGTCCTTCTGCTACGGTATCGCTGGCCTCTGACTTTTCTTCACCGGCTTCAAACTTGGATTTTTTAAGAGCTTCCTTAGCCTCTGCAACGGTTTGTCCAGCTACGTCAGGAATAGCAATCGTTGCTGGTGTCCTTGACAAAATCCAAACCAAAGAGGCTGCAACCAATAGAAGACTGGCCAAAAGAATCATATAGCGAGCCTTAAACTTCCGTTTCTTGGCTGGTTTTGGCGCTGGAGCCGGTTCTGCCACTGGTTGAGTTGGTTTCTTTGGCTGAGGGCGTTCTTCTTGCGCCGGAGCTTTAGGAATCGATGTCAGTGTACTTTGTGGAACTTTAGGCAAAGTCTTAGTATCTGCCTTACTCGCATCGTCAAAGACCAGTTTCGGTTCATTGCGACGATTATAAGACAAGCTAGTTGACAAGTCCACATACATTTCCGAAACAGACTGATAACGATCTGACAGCTTCTTAGCAGTCGCCTTGATGACAACATTTTCCAAAGCCTGAGGGACAGATGGGTTTTCAGCTATGACGGACGGAAGTGGCTTCTGGAAATGCTGGAGGGCAATCGTAACTGCGCTATCCCCATCATAGGGGATATGACCTGTCAGCATTTCATAGAAGATGATCCCCATTGCATAGATATCACTCTGGAAGGTCGCTTTAGAACCACGCGCTTGCTCAGGTGACAAATAATGAACAGAGCCTAACATTGAGTTTGTCTGGGTCAGACTGGTCTCTGCAAAGGCTACGGCAATCCCAAAGTCCGTGACCTTAGCTGTGCCGTCAGGTGTCAAGAGGATATTTTGAGGTTTCAAATCCCGGTGAACGATTCCTCGAGTATGGGCTAAGCGCATGGCCAAGAGGATTTGCCCCATAATCCGAACTGCTTCTTCATTTGAAAGAGGATAGTGTTCTTTGATATAACGCTTGAGGTCAAGGCCTGCTACGTATTCCATAGCCAGGTACTGTTGACCGTCTTCCTCACCAATATCTGTTATCCGAACGATATGAGGATGGTCCAGATCCGCCATGGCTCTCGCTTCGCGCTGAAAACGTGCCACAGCAATCGGGTCCGTCTGGTAGTTGGTCCTCAGGACCTTCACTGCCACTTCTTCCCCGTCTAGGATCAAATCCTTGGCCAAGTAAACATCTGCCATGCCTCCTCGACCAATCTGCTTGACAATCCGATACCGCCCGGCAAAAATCTTGCCGATTTGGATCATTCTGCTGCCTCCTCGTTCATGTAAACAAGGGCAACCGTAATGTTGTCTAAACCTCCTGCATTGTTAGCGAAGCGAATGAGGGTTGCCGCCTTGTCTGCTAGGGAAATATCACTGGTTACGATATCATAAATCTCGCTTGCCGAAATCATATTGGTCAAACCATCACTATTGAGCAAGAGATAATCTCCTGACTCCAATGTAATCATCCCAAAATCTGGCTGGATTTCATCCTTTTGTCCGATAGACTGGGTAATGATATTCTTTTGAGGGTGAGTTTCTGCTTCTTCTGGAGTCAATTGACCAGCCTTGAGCAATTCATTGACCAAAGAATGGTCACTCGTCAACTGGTGGTATTCTTCTCCACGAATCAAACCGATACGAGAATCTCCAATGTGAGCATAGATGGCTTGGTTGTCAATAAACGCAACAGCTTCTAGCGTTGTTCCCATACCTCTGTAGGCTTCGTCCTGACCTAGTTGATGAATTTTTTGATTTTCAATCTCCAGGTAGTGGGCAAACCACTCACGAACTTCATTGACTGAGTCAATTTGGGTATCCACCCAAGCCACACCAAGGTCTGTTACGGCCATCTCACTAGCGATATTTCCTGCACGGTGCCCTCCCATCCCGTCAGCCAAGATGATCATAGTGCGTCCTGCTCGGTTGACAAAGTGATTGACATAGTCCTGATTATTTGTCCGTTTCTGACCAACATCTGTTAATAATGCTATTTCCATTGTGTCAGTTCCTTCCTATTCTGATATCTTGCGAAATTGGCTGATAAAAAATCCATCACTTCCATACAATTCAGGAGTGATCAGGATGCAGCCATCTTTCAGGATATCTTTACATTCGTGTTCTAGTTTAACCTGCTCGAACTCGGGATGACTTTCTAAAAACGCCTCAACGACTTGAAAGTTCTCCTCAGAGACAATAGTACAGGTACTATAAGTTATTATACCACCTTTACGTAGCGTTTGACAAACACTACCTAATATTTCCAGCTGAATTTCCTGTAAGGATGTGAAATCTGCTGTTTCTTTATTGTATTTGATGTCTGGTTTGCGACGTAAAAGTCCAATTCCAGAACAGGGAGCATCTACTAAAATCTTATCAAAAGAGTCCCGACCGAAAAACTCATGCACTTTTCTGGCATCCAATTTTTGCGTTTGCACTCGATCTGCCACACCCAGACGCTCCGCATTTTCTTGGATCAAGTCCAACTTATGGTCATACAAGTCCAGAGCCGTCACCTTACCAGATGTGAGGTAAGAAGCCATATGAGCTGTTTTCCCACCCGGAGCGGCACAGGCATCTAGGACCTGTTCATCACCTTGTAGATCAAGAGTCGGAGCAACCAGTTGACTGGACTCATCTTGGATGGTAATGGCCCCTTCTGCGAACAAATCATGTCCTGCAAAGTGGCCTTGCTCCTTGACCAGACCAGTGGCCGCTAAAGGGGAATCGGTCGCCTCTAACAAAGCTTTGATTTCCTCTTTTCGGCTCAAGTTGGTCACCCGGATGCTAGCTTTGTTGCGCACCAAGAGACTTTTAAAGATGGCTTGTGCTCTCTCTTCACCGTACTCTTCCTTGAGCTTAGATACTAGCCAAACTGGGAGAGAATAGGCAATGGAATCACGCTTGTTTTTACGTTTGATACTGTCAATGTCTGGCCAGCCTTCTCGCAAAATACGACGCAGGACAGCGTTGACCAATTTTTCACTGCCTTTTTTACGGGCTTTAGCTAGCTCTACCGCTTCATTGACTACAGCGTGATTAGGAATCTTATCCAAATACCGAAGTTGGTAGGCACTCAGAAGGAGCAGGATATAGAGCCAGTTATCTAGCTTATCCCGGTCTTCGATAAAGTGGGACAGGTACCATTCCAGAGTCAGTTTTCGGGCTACCGTACCGTAGACAATCTCTGTCACCAAACCCTTATCTGCTACTGAGAGTTGACTCCCCTTGAGGTGTTTGTTTAAAGCAATATTCGAATATGCTTGGTTGACTAGAACATCCTCTAGCACTGCTAGAGCTAGACTTCTAGCCGTTTCTACTTTAGTCACCAAATCGTTCTCCTACAGTCAAAGTACGACCAACTCCGTTGAGGAAGGAAGCGATGTCCATCTTAGGCTTGCCTGCTGGCTGCACTTGTTTGAGAGATAGAGCTCCTTCAGCCGTTGCGACGATCAATTCCTTTTTACCAATTGAGAGGATCTCACCTGGAGCTCCCTGACCTTTTACTGGCAGGGCTTCATAAATCTTAAAGCGGTCGCCCTTAAGGAAAGTATGAGCAACAGGCCACGGATTCATCCCACGGATTTGGTTGAAAAGTTGGCGATTGGTTTTAGTCCAATCCAGTTTCTCTTCTTCTGGCTTGATATTTGGCGAGAAAGTGACTTGACTAGGATCCTGTGGTTCAGGTTGGATTTCTCCTGTTAGGTAGCCAGGTAGCGTATCCAAAAGCAAATCACGACCAACAATCGCCAATTTTTCAAACAAGGTACCAACATTGTCCTCATCTGTGATGGGAATACTGCGACGGGAAATCATATCTCCTGCATCCATTTCTTTAACCATTTCCATAATGGTCACACCAGCTTCCTCATCTCCTTGAATCAAGGCATAATGAATGGGAGCGCCACCACGGTGTTTGGGAAGAAGGGAAGCGTGAACGTTAACCGCAAAGTCCATGCTATCAAGAAGTTTACTTGGGAGAAACTGCCCAAAAGCAGCGGTCACAATCCCATCTGCTCCTAAATTCATAATAGCTTCCAGCTCTGGGCTTCCAGATAATTTTTCTGGTTGGTAGATAGGAAGGCCTGCTTCTTTAGCAGCCTGCTTGACTGGGGTTTCTTGGACCACTTTTTTACGGCCGACAGCGCGGTCTGGCTGGGTCACAACAGCTAGAATCTCGTAACGATCATCTGATAACAAACCCTTCAAAACTGTCGCTGAAAAATCAGGTGTTCCCATAAAGATTAGTTTTGTCATTTCTTCTCCTTCTTATAAAAACTGCTGCGGTTCGTGGTCAATGCTGAGACGAAGCTCGCTATTTTCACGTTCTTGAGTCAAGGCCAAGACCTGGTTAAGAGTTGGTCCCAGCTCATCTTCTAAACGGTATTTAATCAAAATCTGGTAATGATAAAGGTTGTGGGTACGGGCAATGGGTTTTGGTGTCGGTCCAAGGATTTTACTAGTTTCCGATAAACCTGATCGCAAAATTCCCATAACTTCATAGGCACGTTTGACAACCTCTTCTTCTTTCTTGTGAGAGAGGGTAATCCCAATAGTGAAATAATAAGGCGGATAGCCGAGTTGGCGTCTGATACTCATTTCATAGGCATAAAAACCTTCGTAATCCTGATCTTTTGCAAAACGAATGGCATAGTGTTCTGGATTGTAAGACTGGATCAAGACCTGCCCAGCCTTTTCCGCTCGACCTGCACGACCAGCCACCTGGGTCAAGAGTTGGAAGGTTCTCTCAGAAGAACGGAAATCAGGCAGATTCAAGGCCGTATCCGCATTGAGCACTCCGACCAAGGTCACATTTGGGAAATCCAAGCCCTTGGCAATCATCTGAGTTCCCAGCAAGATATCCGCTTCCCCTTGACCAAACTGGTCAAGAAGAGCTTGGTGACTACCTTTCCTGCGGGTCGTATCCACATCCATCCGCAGAATGCGAGCCTGAGGAAAGAGCTCTGCCAGCTCATCGTAAGCTTTCTGAGTCCCCGTCCCGTAGTAGCGAATGCTGCGACTCTGACAGTTGGGACAGACATGAGGAATTCCCTTAGAAAAGCCACAGTAATGGCAGTTCATGGTCTTGGTATCCATGTGGAGAGTCAAAGAAATGTCACAGTTGGGGCAGCTATCTACCGTCCCACACTCTCGACACATAACAAAGCTAGAATAACCCCGACGGTTGAGCATGAGGACTACCTGCTCTTTTTTATCCAGACGGTCTTGGATGGCCTCTAGCAAAGGAGGCGTAAAGTTTGATGTCTCATTTTGTCCGATATAGTCCCGAAAGTCAATCACTTGAACCTCTGGAATCGTAGCCATAGGATTGGCTCGTTGGGTCAGACGTAAGTGGTGATAGACACCTTTTCCAGCACGGGCACGACTCTCAAGGCTCGGTGTGGCAGACCCAAGTACGAGAGCTGCTTGATTGTACTGGGCCCGTAGAATGGCGACCTCTCTAGCATGGTAACGTGGATTGCTATCTTGCTTGTAACTAGCTTCATGTTCTTCATCGATAATGATGACACCTAGATTTTTCAAAGGAGCAAAGATAGCTGATCGAGCGCCAACAACAACTTGGGCATCTCCGCGTTCAACCTTGCGCCATTCATCGTACTTTTCACCATTGGACAGACCTGAGTGAAGAATAGCCACTTTCTCACCAAATCGAGCAATAAAACGCTCCGTCATTTGTGGCGTCAGAGAAATCTCAGGCACCAGCAAAATAGCCGTCTTACCCTTATCCAAGGCCCCTTGGATGATCTGCAAGTATACCTCTGTTTTCCCACTTCCTGTAATCCCTTGAAGGAGGAATGGAGGCTGTTGATTGCCAATAGCACTGACAACCGCATCACGAGCTTGTCTTTGCTCTGGGTTCAGCTCCAAAGGTGTACTTGCTTCAATGCCTTCAAAATAAGCAGCTGAACGTTGCACTTCCTTTTGGACTAGAGTTAAAGCTCCTTGCTCCACAAAAAAGTTGACTTGCTCCCGTGAGTAGGATTCTAACAAGCTAGCCAGAGGAGCACTTTCAGGATGAGACAGCAGATAATCTCTCAGCTCTGCCTTTTTCTTAGCACGCGCAGAAATCTCAATCCGCTCTAGCTGAGTAGCATCAACCTCATACCAAGACTGGGTCTTGACCTTCTTTTGATCGACTGCCTGGTATTCTAAACGGAGTAGCCCTTTTCTAGTCAAGCGCATCATTTCTGCCTGTTTGGCCAAATCTAGAGAAGAAAAGGCGAGCGAAGCTTCTGAACCAAACAAACGCTCTCGGTCTGCCTGACTGAGACCTTCTAAAGGATAAAGAATCTTATCATAACTGGAGTTTAAAAATCCCGGCAACATGGCTTTTAGAATGGAGATTTTATAAGAAAAGACAGACTTGCGTAACTCCTCAGCCAGCCAGAGTTGCTCTTGAGTCAAGACGGGAGAAAAGTCTAGCACCTCTGCAATCTCCTTCAAGTCCTGACCTTCCATCTCTTCATCCGACTGGGACTCCAGGCCAAGCACAATCCCTTGTATCAAACGATTACCCTTTCCGAAGGGGACATGAACCCGCATACCGACTTCCAGCATCTCTACAAATTCCTCAGGGACCTTATAACTATAGGGCTGGTCCGTCTGCATAAGGGGAACATCCACAATAATCTTTGCGATTGCCATCTTCTCACCTCCTCCTTGTCAGTACATTCTTGCAATAGAAAAAATAAGATTGAGTCCCCCCAACCTTAAATTTTTTCACCATCTTCTTTTTCTTTAGCGATTTGCTCTTTGATTTTCTTTTCTTCTTCTTCTTTGCGGCGTTTTTCTTCTTCGATACGGAGACGAACCGCTTCACGTTTTCCTTCTGGATCTGGGTGAATGGTTACATTTCCAGACTCGATTTCTTCCAAAGCACGAAGAGTTGATTTTTCAGACTTAAACTCTTGAGTTGCTGGCGCTCCTGCTTCTAGTTCGTGGGCGCGTTTTGCTTCCAAGATTACGAGTGAATATTTTGATGGTACCTTGTCCAGCAAGGTATCAATAGAGGGTTTTAACATCATTTGCTTGTACCTGTTTCCTATAGTTTATCGAGTAGTTGGAGATTTTGGCAACATCTCCTGGTAGTGACCAATGACACGGTCCACACGGAAGTGTTCTGCTTCGATTACACGCTTGACACGTTCAGCAGCGAGGGGCACCTGATCGTTGACAATGGCATAATCATACTCACGCATGAGGGCAATTTCTTCCTTGGCTTTTTCGATTCGTTGGGCAATCACTTCAGCACTATCTGTACCACGACCTACCAAACGATCTTGCAATTCATCCAAGTCTGGTGGCGTTAAAAAGATAAAGACAGCATCTGGAACCTTTTTCTTAACCTGAAGGGCTCCTTGGACTTCAATCTCAAGAAAGACATCGATTCCCTTATCTAGGGTTTCGTTGACATAGGTCAGAGGAGTTCCATAGTAGTTACCGACATATTCTGCATATTCCAACATCTGGCCTTGACGGATCAGCTCTTCAAACTCTTCCCGAGTACGGAAGAAATAGTCCACTCCGTCCACTTCACCAGGACGTTGCGCGCGCGTCGTCATCGATACAGAATATTGAAATTGATTCTCAGAACTCTCAAAAATCTCTCTTCTAACCGTTCCTTTCCCAACTCCTGAAGGACCAGAAAAAACGATTAGCAAGCCTCGGTCTGCCATTATGTCTCCTTTAGTTAGTCTGTGAAATAAAGCGAAATTTCTCTCGGATACTGATAATAGTGTCAATTATCCTTCTACAGTCTTTCTATCTAGTGTAACAAAAAAGCAGTAATATTTCAACTGCTCTTTCTTATTTATTTAGCATAATCTACTGCACGAAGCTCGCGAATCACGGTTACCTTGATATTTCCTGGGTAATCGAGATTGTTTTCAATTTTCTCACGAACTTTGTGAGCCAAGATTGTGACTTTGTCGTCTTTGATTTGTCCTGGATTAACCATGATACGAATCTCGCGTCCTGCTTGAAGAGCAAAGCTGTTTTGCACTCCTTCAAAGCCATTGGCGATTTCTTCCAAGTCATGGAGACGCTTGATATAGCTTTCAAGCGATTCACTACGAGCACCTGGACGCGCTGCACTCAAGGCATCTGCTGCAGCAACGATCACTGCAATGACGCTTTCGGCTTCGACATCGCCGTGGTGGCTAGCAATGGTATTCACTACAACTGGGTGTTCCTTGTACTTACGAGCCAACTCTGTACCAATCTCAACATGGCTACCTTCAACCTCGCGGTCAATAGCTTTCCCGATGTCATGAAGGAATCCAGCACGACGGGCAAGAGCTGCATTTTCACCAAGTTCACTGGCGATGATACCAGATAACTTAGCAACCTCAATCGAATGACGCAAGACATTTTGTCCATAAGAAGTACGGAACTGCAAGCGTCCCATAATCTTCATCAAGTCTGGATGAAGGTTTGGCGCACCAATCTCATAGGCAGCAGCCTCACCGTATTCGCGGATCTTATTGTCAATCTCTTGACGGTTTTTCTCCACCAACTCCTCGATACGAGCTGGGTGGATGCGGCCGTCTTTGAGCAACATTTCCATGGTCATACGAGCAATTTCACGACGAATCGGATCAAATCCTGACAAGGTTACCACTTCTGGCGTGTCGTCAATGATGACATCTACCCCTGTCAAACTTTCAAAGGTACGAATATTACGTCCTTCACGACCGATAATGCGTCCCTTCATGGTATCATCTGGTAGGTGAACTGTCGAGTTTGTTGACTCTGCTACATAGTCACCAGCGATACGCTGCATAGCCTGAACCAAGATATCTTTCGCAATCTTGTCTGAACGTTCCTTCACTTCTTGCTCAGCCTCACGAATGCGGCTAGCAATTTCCTTGGTTAAGTTTTCCTCTGTCTGAGCCAAGATAATATCTCGAGCCTCAGTTTGGGAAAGGGAACCGATACGTTCAAGTTCAGCTTCTTTTTGTCTTTCGACTTCCTCTAATTGCTCTTCACGTGCATCAAGGTTTTTTGCTCTATCAGAAATACTTTGTTCTTTTTGTTCAAGTGTTTTTTCTTTGTTCGTCAAATTGTCGTCCTTACGGTCAAGGCTCGTAGCTCTCTCCGTCAAACGACTTTCAATTTGCTTGAGCTCCTGACGTTCTGACTTAAATTCAGCGTCCACTTCTTCACGGTATTTTCTGGCTTCCTCTTTGGCCTCCAATAGTGCTTCTTTTTTAAGAGACTTGCTTTCGCTCTTGGCTTCATTTAGCAATAAATCCGCTTCGCGCTCAGCTTGTCCTCGTAAATTAGTTGCTTCTTGTTCAGCATTTAGAAGCATCAACTCTGCAGCCTCTTGAGATGATTTCATCTTAGCTGAGATGCTGACATATCCAATGACTAAACCTATGATGACGGCAAAAACAGCAATCGCAAGTGTCATGATTTCCATGTTTTTACCTCATTAAATTTGTTTATCGAATGACATACATTCCTTAATATTCTATCATAAAAAAACAATTTTCACAAACCCAAATTGAAGAGTTTTGTGTGAATTTTAGAAGAAAGTTCTGAAATCACAAAACAAACTTTCTAACTCTTAAAAATGACATTTTCATTAAAACATACAATAAAAAAGCCTACCTTTCAGTAGACTTAGTTTAATTCTATTTTGATAGGCACTCTGCCAAAATTCTGCTCTGCTATACTTGGGTGTCCTAGTTGGTAAATCTGGTCTGCCTTTTGAGTCATAGCATCCCAAGGTTCTTTGCCAATTCGGCTGACTAGATGGACCTGCTCTTTCAGTGACTTGAGATGTTGTCTGCCTTTTTCGGTAAAGCCAAGGACATGAATGGCTTCTGGCAAGTCGCTTTCTCTAGCCTGCACCAGGATATAGGTCAAGAGGCGTCTGACACGCGCCTTGGTGTAGCGTTTGGTCGCAACCGCCTCGACCAATTCGTCAACAGACTGAGCCTTCTTGATAGCATCCTTGATGCGCACAGCCATTTCTTGATTGACCTGATAGATGGTCGTTAGGTCTGGATTTGACAAGATTTGATAGCGGAGCAAGGGAAAATAGTCCTCCCAGCTCACCTTACTGGCCTGCTCAAAGAGGTCAACAGAAGGCATAAAGCATTCTAAGAAATCTTTGTCCCTCTGGTGCTGACGGAGGGCTGTCGCCGAGGCAAAGTCCACATCCTTGTCCACAGAATGATACCCCGCTCCCTGACGTTGAATCGACTCAAGCTTGATGTTTCGTCCTGCAACCGCCTTGGCATAGGCCAGAGCAAGGACATGATTAGGCGTGTTGCCTGAAAAATCTAGACCTGCAAATTCCTTCCACATAGCTTGGGTTTTCTGAGGGTAGGAGAGTGAATCAGGTAGATTTTCCACAAAACTCTCCATCTCAGCACCTCGCTCTGTGTATAAGTCAGCAATTTTCTGATAATCCAGAACTTCCTCTGTCCCAAAAGCTAGCCTATCAATGCCCAACCGAGTCAAGATATCCACAGCTCCTTGTCCAAAGAAATCCGCTGCTTGTAAACTGGCTAAAAAGGGCAATTCCACTACCAAGTCCGCTCCATTCTCTAGTGCCATTTGAGCCCGTGTCCACTTGTCAACGATAGCCGGCTCGCCCCTCTGCATGAAATTTCCAGACATGGCAACGATTTTCAGCCCATCTGCTTGTTCTAGCAGGTATTTGTGGCCATTATGAAAAGGATTGAACTCCGCGATAATACCGGTGATGGTCATTATTTTTTATCATCTCCCACTATTTTTATTAAAGAAATTATAATCTTCGATCCTGTTACACAAGAAGCCAGAAATAATGGAATAATTGCATATGCATCAATCTGTGTATTATAGTTTTTCAAATCCTCTAATGTGATAATATAAGCTACTATCACTATAGCAATTATAACGAGTGATACAATTAATTTCATCCAAATAAGATAATATTTCTGTAATTCGTTGAAAATATTTTTATCTCCTTTTGAAAGTTTATTATAAAGAGAGATAAAAAATAATATAATTAACATCGGAGCTAAAACAACTATTACATTTTGAACTAAATCTAAAACTCTATCCTTAAAATTGATTAAAGTATTTATAGAATTATATGTTATGTGCAAGATTTCCGCATATCTTATAGAAATATATGCTAAATTCATAGGAAATAGAAGATATTTTAAGACTTCAAATTTATTATCAATTTCATAATCTACAATCTTCTTTAAAAACAATAAAGGTTTTTTTAAAATTAAGAGAATTAACCATAATATTAAAGGAAATACAATAATAATGATTCCTAAAATTGATGCCAGACCTTTTTTCCAGTTGTCAAAAGATATGTTTTTATGTAAAAAATCAAAACTACTTTTAAATCCTGCTATTATTTCCGTAATTAATTTTACTCTAAATTTTATGCAGTAATATCCAAAATAAAATAAATTAAATACTAGTAAACAAAAGTCTCCTCCTGCCATATTTTCTCCTACTTCTGTGCGACAAAAAACCAACGTCTACTGGTCTCAGTCGGCTCCTTGTCCTCAAAGTCCGCATAGAGTTTGAAGGACTTGAAACCAGCCTGTTCCAGCAAAATATCATAGGTCAAGACTTCGTATGTACGCTCCTCGTGTACCTCATCGTGGCGACTAAAGGAACCATCAACCTCCTTGATAAAGAAAGTCAACTCATGCACGATAGAGTGAGGGGCTTCGTCCTCGTAGGTATCCCAGAGCATGGCAAAATCTTCCGCATTTTCATGGTAAGAATAGCCTGGAAAAACTTCATCTGTTTGGTAGGTCGAATGCACATCAAAGATAAAGACACCATCTTCGTTGAGGGCATTATATACTTCCTTAAAGACGTCCCCTACTTCCACCTCATCCTGCATGTAACAGATTGAGTCCGAATAACAAGTCACAAAATCGTATTTCCCTGCTTTGGACAAATCCAGCATATTGCCTTCCATAAAATCAATCTTTTGCTTGGCTGAAGCTGCTCTTTTCTCAGCAATCTTCAGCATATCCGCGCTCAAGTCCAGTCCAGTCACTTCAAAACCAGCCTGAGAAAAGCGCACAGACTGGATGCCTGTCCCACAAGCCAATTCCAAGAGTTTCTTTCTCTCCTTGGTCTTAGGCAAATGACGCAGAGAAAAATCCGTCCATTTGTCATATAAACTATCATCCATCACAGCATCGTATACAGCCGCAAAGGTTTCATATGTCGCCATAAATCATGATACCAAGTCCGCCCGTAATTCGATAGAAAATTAGGAGCCTGACGATGGAGCCGAGCTCCAAGAAAGGCTATCTATTTTCCGACGATTACAGGACGGGTTCAAATCCTTTCTATCACTTTCCTTTTAAAATAAGCAAAGAAACCCCGTTTACTGCAACTGAGTTCATCTCCTATACCAAGGCTTCTGAAATGTCTACTGAATCTGCCTCATGCCAGAGTTTTTCAAGGTTATAGTGGGCACGCATTTCTTCTGAGAAGATATGCACGACGACACCACCGAGGTCTAGCAAGACCCAGCCTCCAGCTGCATCACCTTCGACATGGCTGCCTTTAACACCAGCTTCGGCTACTTTTTCACGGATATTATCAGCGATAGCGTCCAACTGACGGCTATTCATCGAGCTAGTGATAACAAAGTAGTCTGTAACACTGGTCAAATCTTGTACATCAAGTGCCAGGATATCTTCCGCACGTTTCTCATCAGCCGCTTTCACGACTAGTTCTAGTAATTCTTTTTCGTTCATTTAGTCCTCTTTCAAAAAGTGCACAAAGGCGTTATAGGTTTCAATGGTTTGGGGATAGATGGGGAATCCCTGATGAGCTAGATGCTCCACGGTACGAGCTGTTTCGTAGGCCACTGCCTTATTGAGCGATAGCTCAGCAATTTCACGCGCCACATCCACACCTGGAAAGGCACGATTGTGCTCGATATAATCTGCGACGTAGATGACTTTATCTAGATCGGTCATCTGACCAGCACCGACTGTATGGATTTCAATAGCTCGCAGGATTTCTGGATTATGCAAATCCAAATCTTCCTGAATCTTGTAAATACCAACCATGCCATGCCAGACATTATTACCCCAATTTCTGAAGTCAGGGTCTAATTGGTAACGGTCAATCAAGTCTAGAAATTCCTGATCTGACAGCTTTTTAGCATAATCATGAAGAAGGCCTGCTAGACCCGCTTTCTCAGCATCGACTCCAAATCGCTGGGCGAGCTCTATAGCCGCACGCTCTACACCCAGACAATGGGTTAAGCGTTTTTCAGGTAGAAACTCTGCCATTTTTCCCAACAAAGCATCGCGAGAACAGTTGATATAGTCTTGATAGGCCATCAGTAGAGCCCCTCCTTCTCGATGTAGTCTAGCACTGGCTGAGGTAGGAGAAAGTTGGGTTTCCGACCTTGAGCAAGAAAGTCACGCACCATGCTGGAGGAAATATCCATGAGAGGCACATCCACCCAGATAACTGGATAGGAAGTCCCAGCCTTGTAGCGTGGGCGCTGAACCCCCACAAACTGAACCATGTCAACCAGTTCATCAATTCGGTACCACTTAGGCAGATAATCCACCATATCAGCCCCGATAATGAAGTAATAATCCGTATCTGGATGTTGCTCTGTCAAAATCTTCATAGTGTCGTAGGTGTAGGAAATGCCCTTGCGCTCCAGCTCAATAGTTTCAATGGCTAAGCCTTCAATCCCCTCAATCGCCAACTCAAGCATCTTGAGCCGATGGTGCTCGGGGATGGTTTCCTTTTTATCTACATGAGGTGGTTGGTATTCGGGCATAAGTAGGACCTGGTCCAGCCCCAACTGTTGTCGTACTTGGTCCGCCACAACAAGATGGGCATTGTGAACAGGGTTAAAATTCCCCCCTAAAATCCCGACTTGTTTGCGTTTTTTCTCCTTGATTTCTGGCTCCAACTCTACCTTGGTAAAGGGAGTCAATAATTCGATTGCCATAGGCTCGTCTTCCTTTAATTCTCTGTAAAAACAGTTGTTTGGAGTAGGTTTTTAGATTTCTTTAACTTTCTTGGAAATCTTGCGATTTTCTTTCTTGCTGGATTGTTTAAACAAGATCAAGATGCGTCCGATTTTTTGGACCGTATCCACACCGATTTCTTCTTCCAAGATTTCAGCTACTTCGTGGATGTTCTCATCTGTGTTTTGTAAGAGAGTAACCTTGATCAATTCACGCGCGTCAAGAGCTTGACGGACGCTGGTCTTGATTTGGTCGTTGAGACCATTTTTTCCAATTTGGATGATGGGTTTGAGGGTGTGTGCCTGGCTGTTGAGGAAGGCACGTTGTTTCGATGTTAATGACATAATCTTTCTTCCTTGATTTTTGATAGTTATTTTAGGTGGTGGGGGACGGTCGGAACTAATTTTCCAAAGATCTCATCTTTGAAAAATGGATTTCCTGACCTCACACTTGAGCCTAGGTCTCAAGTGTGCCCCTTGCCAATCTAACGATTGGCAATCACACCACGACAATAACTATCTTTTTATGAGCTCACTTTGTTCGCTCAGTGATTTTATTTTAAATAATTACTTTTCGTGTGACGACTGCGACGCCTTCTGGTGCCCAGACGGCGACTTTGGCGGTGCCTGTTACGCGGATCCAGCCGAGTCCTGAAATGACTAAGTCAGTCTTGTCCTTGATGGTAAATACATGCTGGACTAATTTTGGAAAATCTTCTTTCTCCTTGCTATTTGGTGGTGTCAGAAGGGTTCCTAGGTGCTTGTCGTAAAAAGCACTAGCGCCTTCTAGCTTGGTACGGTGGAGTTTGAGTTCATTGTCAAAGAAAGCTGTGAATCCTTGCTTTTCTCCTGATATGAAGTCAAAGCGTCCAAGACCACCTAAAAATAGGGTTTGTTCAGGATTAAGCTGATAGGTTTTGGGCTTAATTTCCTTTTTAGGGCTGACATACTTGAGATTTTTAGCCGTCAAGTAGTGGGCCATCTGGTGACGGTGGATGATTCCCGGCGTATCGTAGATATAAGATCCATCGTCAAGCGGAATCTCAATCTTGTCCAAGGTTGTTCCTGGGAATCGTGAAGTCGTGATGACATTCTGGTCACCCGTGATTTCTTGGATAATTGCATTGATGAGAGTTGATTTTCCAACGTTGGTTACCCCAACTACGTAGACATCGCGGCCCTTACGGTAGTGTTCAATCTTGTCAATGACTTCCTTAATAGCATGCTTATTCTGTGCTGAAGTCAGGACGACATCCACTGGACGAAGTCCTTCTTCGTGGGCACGCTCCATCAGCCACTGGCTAATCTTGCCCGGTTTAACAGACTTGGGCAGGATATCTTTTTTATTTCCCACCAAGAGGACATCATTGCCCGATACAAAGCGCGGTAAGCCTGGGATAACTGATCCATTGAAATCAAAGATGTCAATGACATTCACTACCAAGGCATCACTGTCTCCCACCTCGTGCAAGAGCTTGAGAAAATCATCGTCTGTCAACTGGACATCTGTGATTTCATTGTAATGGCGGAGACGAAAACAGCGTTGGCAATAAACTTCGCCAGTCTCCAAACCTTTTTCAAGTGCCGACTGGGGAGTAAATCCAAGACCAGCCTTGTCTGTCGTCTGAATGGTTGCTCCACATCCAATACAGAGAATTTCTTCCATAGTTAAATTCCTTTTTTATATGTAATCGGTCCGTACTTTTCAGTGATTTTTCGTATGACACGGCGCTCGCGAGCTCGGTTAATCTGCGTTTTGATGGAGTCGTGTTGGACCAAGGGTTTGACTAAGATCGAGCGAATGCCTGCACGATGTGCTGCTCGTATATCCGTCATGAGCTGGTCGCCGACCATGACCACTTCATTTTTCTCATAGTGGAATTCCTTCATGGCACGGTCAATCCCAAATGTGAAGGGCTTCAGAGCCCAATAAATGTAATCAATCCCAAATTTCTCAACTGCTCGTTGGACCCGTTTTTTGGTGTTATTTGAGACCACGATGATGCGAATACCTGCGTCCCGAAGGTCATGTAGCCATTGCTTCATCTCTGACGTCCCATCAGGGTTGTTCCAAGCAATGAGGGTATTGTCCAAATCGACCAAAACAGCCTTGATACCATGCGCTTGCAGGCTTGGGACTGTCAGATCATAAACTGCTTCCACAGCAAAGTCTGGCATATAATTTTCAATCGCCATTCTGGCTCCTTTTCTTTTTAATTTCTAGCAATATTCTTTAAATATTGGGCTAAGACTACCCATAAAATGAGACTAGCTATCAAAATATAAATCCAAGCATTTGGTTCATCTGCAAACGGTAAGGGAACATTCATTCCGAAGAATCCTGTAATAACTGCAAGGATAGCTAGCAAGACTGAGATAATGGTCAAAGTTGTCAAATTATCATTTAGATTATTATTTAGGATGTTGTTGTAAGAGGCTGAGAGTTGTTGCAAAACTTGAGAAATCAAGTCTGTCATCGAAACCAACTGATGTGCTTCAATCATGGCATCGTCAAACTGCTCTCTTTCTACCTCATTAAAATTGCGATAAAGAGCATGCCCTTGGATATGTTCCAAGAGGAGACGATTTTGTTTGGCAGCTGCTGTCAGGTAAACCATACCAGTTTCCAAGTCAGAGAGGGCAAAAAGATTTTTTTTAGTTGTTTTTTGACGAAGAAGTGCACTGATTTCATCCTTACTTTTATCCATTTCTTCAATAACTGGATAATAAGCATTGCTTATAATCTCTAAACTGGCAAAAAGAAATTTGTAGATTGAAACAACTTCATGGCTTTCAAGGTAGGTTGCCATACGTTTAATCACATAACTATTCTTGTGATTGCTAATTGTGATCAGCCGTTGTTTTTCAACGATAAAGGTCATCGGAATCGCTTCATAATATTCTTTGTCTTTTTCTAAGTCAAGAACATTATAAATGAAGGTTACCGTTCCCGTTTCACGGTGATAGTCCATGTGGGCACGCTCATTTCTATCCAGAGCATACTCAATGGTTTCCTTGTCCAATCCATAGACATCCGAAAGGTCTTCCATGTTTTTAATCTTGTCCACATCAAGGTCTATCCATGTACAATCGTGACCTAATTTTTTCTCTACAAATAGCATACTCTCTCCTTTACCAAACTCCTTCTATTGTACCACAAATCTGCTAAAATAGCCGGCCTATTCAGTACGAGATAGATTGCTGACGACGGTGATATTACGATTGGGAACAAAGTGGAGGGCTTGATCGTCACCTCGCAGTTGCGTTGTACGGATCCCTACGCTAACGACCTTTCCAGAAACGGTAATCGGTCCATTTGTGAGAACCACTTCATCACCCACATCAAGCTGGCGTTCAAAAAGAATGAAGAAGCCATTGATAACATCAGATAGAAAGCCTTGCGCCCCCATACCAATGGCCACCCCAGCAATCCCCGCACCAGCAAGGAGGCTCGAAACTGGCAAACCTAAAATAGACAGGATACAGTAGAGCAAGAAGAAATAAAGAATGTAGTTAAAGACATTCTCTAGCAAACGAGAAATGGTCTTTTGCCTTCCTGCATCTCGATTGGAAAATTTAAGTGAGGGCTTGACAATCTTTCGTACAGTCGCATGAAGCATCTTTTTAGCTATATAAAATAGCAAAAACAAAATCAAAAGAGAAATCACCTTGGTTAAGAGATTCTCTAACATGGTTGTTAAGTCAAGTTTATCAAAATAGCGTTGAAAAAAATCTTGCATATAAAACTCCTTTTTCCTATTATACCATAAAATCGCCCTTCTCTTTTCTTTCATAATTATTCAATTATCATCTCTATTTTTATAATATCACTTGCCTCTATAGCATATTTATACTATAATTATAAACAATACATTTGAAGGAGACTGCTATGAAACGAATCATTAGAGCCTGGACCAAGGCAAGCCTCATCAAACGAATCCTTATTGGAATGATTTTTGGAGCGACATTGGGGATGCTCTTTCCAAACCTTACAGGAATTGGTCTGCTTGGAGATCTCTTTGTAGGCGGACTGAAAGCTATCGCTCCTATTCTAGTTTTTGCTCTTGTTGCCAATGCCCTTTCCCAGCACCAAAAGGGGCAAAACACCAATATGAAGACGGTTATTTTCCTATACTTGCTTGGAACCTTTGCTGCTGCATTGGTGGCCGTTCTAGCTAGTTTCTTACTGCCTGTGCAAATCACCCTGACCAGTGCAAATACAGAAGTTGCTGCTCCTGACGGTATCGGTCAAGTCCTCAGCAACCTCTTGCTCAAACTGGTGGACAATCCCTTGAATGCCATTGTTGAGGCCAATTATATCGGAATTCTCTCTTGGGCAGTCATCTTTGGCTTGGCTATGAGAGAGGCAAGTAAACACAGCAAAGAATTACTGAGAACCATGGCGGATGTCACCTCTAAAATTGTCGAATGGATTATCAACTTAGCTCCCTTTGGGATTTTAGGCTTGGTGTTTAAGACCATCTCTGACAAGGGCATTGCCAGTCTGGCCAACTACGGTGTCCTCCTAGGACTCTTGATTGCTACCATGGCCTTTGTAGCTCTCATCGTCAACCCACTCATCGCCTTTCTCTTTATGAGGAAAAATCCCTATCCCCTTGTTTTGAAATGCCTACGTGTCAGTGGTATTACAGCCTTTTTCACTCGTAGCTCTGCCGCCAATATCCCTGTCAATATGAAACTCTGTCAAGACTTGGGACTGAATCCTGATACCTACTCTGTCTCCATCCCGCTTGGTTCGACTATCAATATGGCTGGCGCTGCTGTTACCATAAATGTCCTGACTCTAGCTGCTGTCAATACACTCGGAATCTCGGTAGACTTTGGGACAGCATTTGTGCTCAGTGTAGTGGCTGCCATTTCTGCCTGCGGTGCTTCCGGGATTGCTGGGGGATCCCTTCTCCTCATTCCTGTCGCTTGTAGCCTCTTTGGGATTTCCAACGACTTGGCTATGCAGGTTGTCGGAGTCGGTTTTGTGATCGGTGTCGTTCAAGACTCCTGCGAAACAGCCCTGAACTCTTCAACAGATGTCCTCTTTACAGCGGTTGCCGAGTATGCTACAAACCGAAAACTTCGCCCCTAGTCTCTGACTCCTCGTTAAACACTTGATTCTATTAGTTTAGGAAATTTTCATGTCCCTCACTCAACGTACGACCAAACTGATCTTAGCGACCTGTCTCGCTTGTTTTCTCGCTTATTTTTTAGATTTATCATCAGCAGTTTCAGCTGGAATTATCGCTCTCTTAAGCCTCTCCGACACACGCAGAAGCACGCTGAAATTAGCACGTAACCGCCTTTTTTCCATGCTCCTAGCGCTCGCTATCGGTGTTCTAGCCTTTCAGCTGACGGGCTTTCACATCTGGAGTCTGGGCCTCTATCTGGCTCTCTATGTCCCTTTAGCCTATAAAATGGGCTGGGAAATCGGCATCACACCTAGCAGTGTCTTGGTCGGTCATCTCTTGGTACAGGAGTCTACTTCTCCAGCTCTCTTGCTCAATGAAGTGCTCCTCTTTCTCATCGGGACAAGCTTTGCTCTGTTGGTCAACCTTTACATGCCCTCTCGGGAAAAGGCCATTCACAGCTATCACCTTCAGGTCGAAGAAAAGTTAAAAGACATCCTGCTTCGCTTTAAATACTATCTGTCACGAGGAGACGGACGCAATCAAGCCCAACTCGTTGACGAATTAGACAAGCTCCTCGATGAAGCTCTCAAACTGGTCTATCTGGATCATTCGGACCATCTCTTTCACCAGACGGACTACCACATCCACTACTTTGAGATGAGACAGCGACAAAGTCGCATCCTGCGAAATATGGCCCAGCAGATCAATACCTGTCATCTGGCCGCAAGTGAGAGTTTGATCTTGGCCCAGCTCTTTTCAAAGATTGCTGCCCAGCTAAGCCAGACCAATCCTGCTCATGACCTACTTGATGACATCGAACGCTATCTGCAAGTCTTCCGCAATCGGAGTCTCCCTAAAACACGTGAGGAGTTTGAAACCCGTGCTACCCTCCTGCAGCTACTACGCGAAGCCGAAACCTTTATCCAGGTCAAGGTCGATTTTTACCAGAAATATGGAAACTAGAATGCAAAGAACCTCAGAGGAAGTCCTCTGAGGTTCTTTTGTTTTGCATTTGGAAGGGAATTTTATTCCCTCACACTGTTCTCAAAAAAGAAATAGCAACTCCTAGTCGTCCATTACTCCGCCTGTAAGTTGGTACATGAGGTAAATGTGCTCCAAGACTTTTACCTTATCCATGTGGTCTACATCTTTTACGCCTCCCAAGGCCAGCAAAGGAACAAAACCGAAACACTCATCGTAGGCTAATTGACCATGTTTGGCGACCGCTTTTTTGTAGAGTGGAATATCGAAATAATCGTCTTTGAAATCTTCATCATCAACATACTCTATGAAACGGTCCATACGCTTAATCATAATATCCAAATCTTGAATATTATATTGGACAATTCCCACGTAGGTATTCTTTTCCCAAGTAATAATATCTCCAAATGCTGTTACAAACATAGGAAAAGCGACATCTCCTCTGAAATAACTATCTTGGAGAAGTTCAAGATAATCCTCTGGATTAATCACCTTCAAATAACCATCTAAAAAGGTTCCCAGACCATCCTCCTGCCAAATTTGAACCAACTCAGCTGGAACTTGATTTTTATATTTTTCAATAACATCTTTGGGCATATCTGCCACTTTTATAAAGTTTTCTAACATTTTTTCCTCCTTTTTCAGTTTATAGACAAAAATATTAGATGCTATTCCCCTCATTCGTAGAAAATCTAAAATAGGTTGCTTTCCCTCCCAAATAAGTCGGGTAGCTTTACAAAGAGGAAAAAATTTCCTCATCTTGCTCATTCAGAATCGTCTGAATATCTCCACCATTAACTACTACTAGGTAGTCCTCTGGTAGAATCAAAGATTTTATTAGTTTTGGATTCTTTTTCAATATTTCAAAAGCATACATAGCAACAAAATCATCTGTATCTTGATTTTGATAGCCAACAAACCATCCCGAATCACCTTTTCGATCAGTATCTTGTCTCTGCAAATAGTAATGTTCACACTCAAAGACACCTTTAGCCAACACTATTTTCTCATCAAATCTGATTTCAGAAACTTCAATCTTAATCTCTTTAGCTAGTGTACTTTGTTCAGACTGAATCCAAAGAGCCAAGGTCAAATCATCAGTAAACTCTTTAAAAGGATTTGTTTCATAGTTGACTGACACTATCCTAAATTGGTCCATGTTCAATTGAGCAAGTTTATATATGCTGAAACCGATTTGTATTAGCAGGCCATCTTGTATTCGTTCCTTCGAGGGCAGTACATTCACAACTTTGAGCCATTCCTCAAAAAGACCTTCAGAGAATGTCCCGTAAAAGATCAAACCATTCTTCTCTACTTTTGTATCAAGCACTTCCGTCATTTTTCAACCTCCTGAAAATTTCATTTTGTAGCTTAGTTCTAGCTTCACGCTCCAAAGCTATCATTTTTTCTCTTATCTCAGCCGGAATATCTCCTAATTTGGAATACCCCTGCCAATCACTCCAAGTTTTAGACCCTTTGGAACTATTGGTAGGTTTACCTAATCCCATAAAATTATCCTCAAGATTCAAAACCTCTACCTTATCAACATCAGATAGAGGAGCAAATCCATCCATTTCGGTAATTTCTTTCATAGAGACAATATGGTCTGCTTCGAGGGTTTCAACTGGATAACCATAAATTGGATCAAATTTTTCTCCATCAATATTATTGACATGATCGCGTATCTCTTGACTTGGTGTTTTCTTGCGAAGAGAATTATATTCTTCTTTTGAAATTCCTTTAGAAGTACTCGCTACATCATCACTATGCTTAGCCAACTGCTCGCTGGCTTCTTGGCGGAATTCTTTACTTGCTTTCTTGCCGACTTGTTCTGCCGCTTCTTTCATGCCTCGAGCGACATCATCAGATGCATTGTGGACACGGGCACCACTTTTTGTAAAGTTGTCACTAAAGTTTGCTGGCTCTACAAACCTAGTATACCATAAAACCTATAGACCAACGTTTGATAAACCAGAAAAGACCACCATTAAGGTGGTCTTTTCTCCAATTTCGTGCCTTATTTCCAATTACGAAGGTCGCATGTCAACTGGGAGCGAGGTTGGACTCACAACTGATATTGATGAGGTTAAAAATAGGAAAAACTCCCCTCCGACCCCCTAGACGAAGATAAAAAATTTATTACACTACAGAAGGTCTCATAAAATCATAAACATCTATCTGATGTTCTTCAAACAATTCCTCTAACTTCTGTGCTCCCACTTCGGCTCCATGCTTTTCTATAAATTGAAGCTCAGCTTCTGTAATCGGGATAGCTTGTAACCACGTAACATACTCTTCATCAAAATCAAAAGATTCTAAATCCCACAAGAAAGGCTGAGTGAAGAATATATGATTTACTTTCGCATTGGGATAGTAATTTCTAATAATATTTGGATAGACTGCACCTGGAGAGATGCTGTACTCTCCCCTCACAATATTAAAACCACAGTCTGCTATAATATTTGGAAAATATTCCAGCTCCGCATCAGCTGCTCCAATGATTTCAACTCTTAAAGGCTTACCATTTATTCGACGATAAATGGTATATTCTGATAAACCGATTGTTGCTGCAGTTGTTAAATAATCATCCGGACGATTCTCTCCAATGAATAAATCTAATTTGTTATCGTGATTTCTAAATGTATAGGCTTGAGGAACTCCCCCTACAGCATTTTATCGTATTTCATTTGATTCTCCTCTTAAAGTTTGCTGGCTCTACAATCCCAGTATACCATAAACCTTATGGACCAGCGTTTGATAAAAGACCACCTAAATGGTGGTCTTTTATCAAACATTCTACTTGCCATTATGTTCCTGCTGGAAATCTTCCATAGCCTTGAACAACTCAAATTCTTTTTCATTAGCTGGTTGCTTGCCGAGATACTTGTATTCAAAAAATTCTATTCTATCCGTTGGTCCAAACTCACTATCATTCCATGGTGCATAGTCAAAGTCCAAAGAGGTTTTATTCTGTTCATCCACTTTGATTGTAAAGGCGGACCACTCCTCCAGACCCTGCTCGATGAAAATCTTCTTCATCTCACCACCTAGATCAAACAATTTCATAAAATCATTGTCAAATTCGTCTTCAGAAATATTAAATAAAGATGGAATATCCATGTAATAATGATATTTTCCTTTATATTTAAAGAAAAATATCACGCCACCACTAAGCGTCTTATCTACTTCAAAATTAATATAAAGATCATCCCACTCAACTGGAATCATATCGTTGGCCTGATGCACGATTTCGATAATTTTTTCATTCATTTGTTTTTCCATTTTATCCTCCGGTTAGATGTATTTTCCCCGTCTCTAGTATCCTTTATCTGTGAATGGTACCGCTTCTTACTGATAGGTCACCAACATAAAAACGAGGAGCAATACAAACAAGGCTAGGCTAATCAAGAGGGTCACCATTTTTACCAAGCGGTTGTTCTGCCAGTAGCCTGGTTTTCCGATATTGCTAGTCGCATCCATGGAAAAGAGTTGGCTTTGGCGAGGTTGGATGAGAACCAGGACAATCAAGGCGACGGCTAGGACTATCCCTACAATCATTAAAACTTCCATCATTTTCACCTCAAGATTCCTAATAATGTAAAGATCAGGGTAAGAAGGATAAGCAAGCCGAGTAAAATGGAGAAGGTTTTACTGATCTTTTCTCCTCGGGTAGGCTTTTCTTTCTTAAGCGCTCCTTGCTTTAACTCTTCCATGCGTCCTTCGACATCCTTGTAAAATAAATCTTTTTTAGTCATGGCCTTCCCCTATTATCCTTTCCATCCTCTCTCGGTAAGTAGCCAAGTCCACATAGTTAGCATGACGACCTTGATGCCCAAGGGCTTGCCCCATCTTGTCAAGACTGCTGAGAGCTTCTTGAATCTTCGCAATCATGTCTCCAACAGCCTGCACATCAAAGAGGTGTTCTGGAGCTGTGTAAGGTCTGTTATGAGCTGTCTGATCAAAGGCTAGGATAAGCATATTGTGCTCGAAGGCTTGACGGACAGCATCCAAAAGCTCGTTTCCGTAATTGATATCTAGATAGAGATCCGACAGCTGGTAGAGTTCTCGAATCTTTTGCGGACTGGCGTTTTGATAGAGAACGACATTGGGATAGGAAAGCAAGGTCAGCAACTTGGACGACATTTCAGTCACTGCCGCGATTCGGAAGGTCACCATTGGCAAGGACTCAATCAGAGTTTCGATATGCTGGATCTGATCTGAGTTGGTAACGATCAAGGCATCTGGTCGAACGAAATTTTCTCTCTTAAATTGATAATGATAACCTAGATGGAAAAACTTGTCATGATAGGCTGGGTTGGTCAAGGCCAAGGCCTTTTCATAGGTAGCCTTATCTGGTATGAGGATCTGCTTGGCTCTCAGCTCCTCTTGCTCCAAGAGCAGCTGCATATTCCCAGGAAGACAATCATCTAGCGGTTCTTGCCAGACTAAAGTGTCCCGTCCACTCTTGTCTGGATAATGGTATGAGACCAAGAAAGAGGTTGCGAGAGTGTTAAAGAGAAGGTGGCGAGTGTCGATTCCTAAGTCTTGCAAAAAGAAAATCGTGAATTCTACTCGATTTTTAAAATGGCGCAGGGCTTGTCCGGGCAAGGTTAGGAGGATATCGCCTGTCACATGGTTTTCTAGTACAATTTCCTGTCCCTTTGCATCCTGGTACTTGGTCAGGATAGCCTGTCCATCTGCACTATAGGTGGTCTTGGCAAAGCAGGCTCCGTATCGGTTATAGTGGTCTGCTTGGTAGATGCGACCAGATAGGTCCTTCCAGTCGACTTGCTTGACCAGACGGGCCTGAGGAGCCTCCACATAGTGAATCACGCCCCTCTCCCGAGAATCCTCTAGGATATGCGCAAACTGGTTATTACCCGCAATCTCCCAAAATTCAGGTACAGCTACTTGGTTGAAATAAAGAGCTTTTCCCGACTCGTAACCTAGATAGTAGGTAAAGGGAGAAAGAATCCCATCTGGGAGAAAGCCATCTGGCTCGATCACAACCGTGACATGGGACAGGCCAGCAGCTTCTAGACTTTCATGTAAATCTCGACTTTCCTGGCCATATCGATCAAATAGTTGAATCATGCAGGACCTCCTCTATCGTTTTCTTCCACTTGTCCCTTACTTTGTCTGTTAAAAATTCTCTCGCTAGGTCATAAGATGCTGTTCGCATAGCTGGCAAATGATTTTCCTGATAGAGCTGGCAGATCTTTTCCGCGAAGGCCCTTTTAATTTCCATTTCAACATGGTCGTCTGAACTTGGAATCAAGTAGCCATTTTGACCGTCCTGGATAAAGGTTTGGTTGCCATAAGGCACATCAAAACCAATCAGGGGCAAGCCTGAACTAACTGCCTCCATCAAGGTCAGACCAAAGCCTTCACTGGTTGAGGCTGTCAGATAGACTTCGTACTGGGGATAAATCTGAGCCAGGTCTGCATGCCCCTTGAGCTGGATATAGTTCTCCGCTTGGTGAGCCGTGATGATTTCCCTTAAAAGGGATTCCTCACCCCCACTGCCATAAATGTCAAAGGTGAGCTCTGGAAGGACTTGATGCGCCTGGATAACCGCCTTGACGAGCCAGTCGATGTGTTTTTCCTTGGCCAAACGCGAAGCGGTAATGAGAGAAAAGGGCTTTCGTTCCCTAGCAGGCTCCGTCAACTGATCAATGCTCCCAACTGGAATCGTGACGATTCGTGGACGATGCTGACTGTACTGGGCAAATTGACCTTCGAGAACTTCCTTCTGCCGATCCGTAGACACGATAAAACAATCGACCTTGTCCGCATTTGTAAACTGATACTCATAGTAGTTGTTCCAAAGGAGATAGTCTTCGTTACTAGCATTTTCACTATAGTGCTCTGCGTGGACGACAACTGCTAGATGGGCCTTCTGTGCTTCTTCAAAAACAGCCTGACCAATCCCTGTTTCCCTGTCCAAGATGACCAGATCAGACTTGCTCAAGTTCAAACTTTGCATAAAATAGCGCATAAGGGCTGGCTTTCCGTACAGAATCCGGTCCTTAAATCGATAGACCTCTTCCTGGCCTTCAGTCAGCAAGATATCGTAAGCGGTGCTGCCATCTTCATTGAAAAAGCTTCGTTGATAGAGTCTAGCCACTTGGTCTTTGGGCGCGAAATATTCTGTACAGTAGCGTGTGTAGGAGAAATAATCCTTGCGAATCAAGTTCCCCCCAAATACATACTCTGCATGTTGTACTAGATTCTTAGCCGAGTCTACCAAGTAGCAGGTCACAAACTTGTCCTCGTCAGAAAAGTAGACACGCAAAATCTTGCCATCCTGCTCCCTATGACTCTCAAGGCCACCGAAAGAGGCTAAGACCTCATCAACTGTAACACTGGTCGGTGCTAGCTTGATATCTGTAAAATGATTGTAAAGCCAGATTACCTGATCATCCGCAAAGCCGATATTGGCCGTTAAGTGCTGGATATTGTCTGCTAAAATCAAGTCGGTAAAGATAAACTTAGATGCTAGGTCTAAACTTCTAAAAATCCCTGCTCGGTAGGCCTGGGCATACTCGACACCACTGCTCGCCCAACCGATCCCTAGATTTATATTGTAAATTGTCATATGATCCTCTTTTTATGGAAAATGGGTGAGAATCTCACCTTTGGGCGTTACTTCCACAATCCCCATGAGAAGATTGCGTACCATATCTGTACGGATTTGTTGCTTCATGGTTTCAAAGCCTGCATAGGCCTCCTGATAGTACTCCACGATAGGATTCTTTTGAGAAGCAGACTGGCTCCCGATTGCTAGACTGAGCTGTTGGAGGTAGTCGACTTGCTCAACCCAGTTGTCATCAATAGCCTTGAGCATGGATATTCTCAGAAAAGAGTCATAGAGCTGGTGAGGTTGGAGGACTTCCTTTTTAGCTGCGATTTCCTTGGCTATTATTTCCTCTAGTAACTCCCGAATCTGATCTGCATCAGCTAAATCCAAATCAGCTGGTAATTTTCTCATCCCAAAGCTAATATTGGTCACGATGAAGTGAAAGAGTTCTTGGGGGCTGCTATAGGCTTTTTCTGAGATTTGTTTGGTATAGTCTGCCAGTATATCCTCAAGGATATGCTCTAAATCACGGCTCCCATCCAGCAAACGATCTCTTTCTTTGTAGACCATCTGACGCTGGATATTGACGCTTTCTGCATACTCTAAGGTTTGTCTGCGTACTGAGCGACTGGCACTATCACTAGCCTCTTGGGCTTTTCTGACGAGATTGCGGTACTTGCGAGCCTTGAGTAGGATAGGTTTGCTGATATCTTCCACTTGGTAGTCTTGATACAGGTCGTGAACCCAAGACGGTCCAAACTTTTTGATCACATCATCTTCAAGCGATACGAAAAATTGAGACATGCCTGGATCGCCCTGCCGGCCGGAACGACCTCTGATTTGCAGGTCAATTCGTCGGCTCTCCATCCGCTCGGTACCAATCACAATCAAACCGCCCAATTCTGCGACTCCTGGACCGAGTTTGATATCTGTCCCTCGACCTGCCATAGAAGTCGCAACGGTCACTGCCCCCATCTGTCCAGACTCTGCGATAATCTGGGCTTCACGCGCCGCATGATTGGCATTAAGGACATTGTGAGAAATCCCCTCTCGCAAGAGCAAGGACGAATAAAGCTGGGACATTTCTACAGATCCGACAAAAATCAGGAGTGGATTGCCTTTGGCGTGGTAAGTCTTGATAGCTTCGAGAGAGGCATAGACTTTCTCAGGGAGGGTCACATAGAGATTGTCCGGATGGTCCATTCGCCTAAGTGGGCGATTGGTCGGGATACGAATGACGGCCATATTGTAGGTTTCGAAAAATTCTTTTTCTGCCACCTTTCCCGTTCCTGTCATACCTGAGATTTTTCGAAACATCTTAAAGAGACTCTGGTAGGTGATTGAAGCCATGGCTCTGGTTTCAGGAGAAAGCTTCACATGTTCCTTGGCTTCGATGGCTTGATGGAGACCGCCTTGAAGCTTGGTCATTTCCATCAAACGCCCTGTTCCCTTGTCTAACAAGACCATTTCTTGACCTCGAACCAGATAGTCCTTGTCCTTGGTAAAGAGCGTATGGGCCCTGAGAGCATAGACCAGATGTCGAACATAACTGGCGTACTCTTCCTTGTAGAGATGATCAATTCCTAAGAAAGCTTCAACCGTATGGGCCCCCTTTCGGGTCAACCAAACCTGCTCTTTTTCTTCCTTGTAGATGTAGTCTTCTCCTTCAACCAAGGTCGTCACTAGGGTATCAATCATCCCATAATAGTTAGACTGGACACGGGGAGAGCCTGCGATAATCAAGGGAGTTTGGGCACTATCGAGTAGAATGTCATCGATTTCATCAATGATGACATAGTTAAAGGGAGGCAGGAACTTTCCTTCACTAGTGGAGGCAAGATTGTCATTGAGATAGTCAAATCCTAGTACACTATTGGTCGTGTAGACAATGTCCGAGGTGTAGATCTTTCTTTTCTCTTCGGCAGTCAAGTCCTCTTTTGGATCCTCTGAAAAGGGCAGACCGACAGTTAGACCTAAAAATTGGTAGACTGGACCCATTTCACTTGCGTCCCGTCTAGCCAGATAGTCATTGGTTGTGACTAGCATGCTGCCTTTACCCGTTAAGGCATTGAGGTAGAGGGGCATGGTGGCAGTCAAGGTCTTGCCTTCACCTGTATTCATCTCAGCCACATTTCCTTGGTGGATCACGATGGCTCCCATGACTTGCACATCATAGGGAAAGAGACCCAAGATACGTTTATCCGCTTCACGAACAAGGGCATAAGCTTCTACCAATAGCTCCTCCAAGGTTTCTCCCTGGGCAAGACGCTGGCGAAACTCCTCTGTCTTTGCAGCCATTTCCTCATCACTGAGGGCTGCCATCTCTTCTTTGAGGGCATTGATTTGGCTTAAAAGTTTCTTGACCTTTCTCAGTTGTCTTTCCTGATACAAACGATTAAACACCAGCATCCTCCTCAATAGAAAACGAAACAAAGTCAAGAGCCTCAAAACCTGCACTAATTAAGGAAAGGCGATAGGTGTAGGCCGCTTCAGGATAGGTGAAGCTAAAGGAAAATTGCCTTTCAATCTTCTCCTCTATGATTTCCTCATAACGATTTAAAAAGGTCAGTTTGAGATAAAGTCCATTGACCGGTTGAACCCGCATCTTCATGGATAAGCGGTAGGTATGATTTTTCTTAAGAAGAGGGAGGCTGGGCTGGCTTCTAGTAGCCTGATAGTTGACACTAGAAAACCATGTTTTAAGGGTTTCTCCTGAAGCCAACAAAGGATTTTTCAGGGTAACGTGACCATCTGCATGATAGGTGATCTGGCTCCCATAAAGATAAGTAGCTCCCATCTCGCCCCACCTAATATCCTCTCTCTTGATGATAATCATGTCTCACCTCTTCCGTATTCTTCTAGTATCATCTTGTAAAAATGAATAAACCAGGCAACGTTTGTTCCTGTGTCATCGTTGTGTCGACCTGCTGTCCCTTTGGACAAAATCTTAGCGCCTGTCTGGCAGAGGGTCTCCACTAGCTGGTCATAGGCACCACTATCCATATCCTCGTCCTTCATGTAAGAAAGACCAAAGATCGTCTGGGAAAAATCAGCTTGTTTAAATCGGGTCCAAAAACGTTGATCCAAGTCCTTCATGTCTTTCTGGCTCACTCCTCCTGTCTGAAGGTGCAAGACATCAAAGCTAGTTGGAAAGACTCCTGGCGCCTCTAGTCGGCCCCGCTGTGCGATGGTTCCTAGATTGGTCAAGGGTTTTCCGACTACAATCCCCTTGGGTTCAAAGTGGGATCCATAGTAGAGGGCAGGGAAGGTTCCCATTGACAGGCCAGATAGGAGCAAGTCACTTCTATCCAAGCCTAGATAGTCTAGATAGTGTTGGATGGTTGCTTGAATTTTATCTTCTAATTCCTCAGTTCCTAGGTAAAAGGCTCCTCCTTCTAATCGAGGGTCCGAAAAGAGGAGAAAGGGGCATCTGAGATTCTTCATCATCCAGTAACCCTCAAAACCTTCCGCCGGACGGTAACCTGAGAAATAGACTGCTAGAGGAGGCTTGAAATCCCCCGGGTGAAAGAAATAGTTGATTTCCTCACGTTTTTTGTCATGCAGGATATTACCTCCGAGAACAAACTTTCCAAACTGTTTCCGGCTCCAGCGTTGGTGGAGATTGCCGATGTTGACCTTTCCCCGGCCACGCGCTTCAAGAGAAATGCTCAGATAAGCGTCATAGTCTTGCTCCACAATAATTGCTGAGGCAAAGTCTGCTTCCTCAAGGAGAATATCCTGACTAATCTCTGAGATAGAGCCTGCTGGGATCTTTCGCAAACGCAGGCGCAAGTCCACTGGTCCACTCTTTTCATATTCGAGCCAGAGTTCGATTGGCGAATGGGCTTGGACGGTCTGATTATAGGCCCAAGAGGCTAGCTGGGTATAGGTTTTCCCAAAATCACCTTCTAATTCCAGATGCTCAAATCCTTGATAGGAGACAGAGCCTTGAAAACTCGGGTGAATCCGTATCGTAGCTGGACTCAGCTTGTCTCCATAACCACCTTCAAAGAGGGAGGTGGAAAGGTCCCGAACAAAGCCCTGTAGGTCTGTTAGATCCATCGCCTGCATGCAGTGCTGTTTTATGAGCTTCTGAATGTTTTTATCCTGACTTACAAACGGTTCTGGATAGAAAACTGTATAGGGTTCCAAGTTATCTGTAAAAGGCAGTAAATCTCCTAGATAAGCTCCATCCGCAAGAATGACAGCATGAAAATGCTCTAGGTCATTCTCATCCATAATTTTCTGGATGGCAGACGGTGTATCGGGAGAGACATGATACCAGTCTAGTTGGGCTGGTAGGGCAAGTGTATCTCGCCAATCCTCTGGACCGATTTGCAAGATCTTATACTTCTTTTCCATGAGTCACCTCCTCCAACCACTTTTCTAGCTTGATCAGGAATTGCTCCCCAGTGTGTTCCTTTATCTTTTCAATCGAATGAATCAGGGAGTCATTCCATACTTGCAGGCTGTCGAGATAGTAATGGGCAGCTTGCGCAAAGGCCGCAATATTTTCCAACAGATAACCATTCTTCTTATGGCTGACATACTCTGTTTTGACCCTATTAATTTGAGGAATGCCGGCACTAATACCCGCTATCTGGGTATAGAGGAGAGGTTGTCTGTTCAAATCGACAATCAGACGAACAAATTCCAACTGCTTGATCAGTTCTGACTCATCCTTCATATTGACAAATGAATAGCGCATGGCCTGGTGACGATTGTCCTCAAGCGGATTTTCAGCTCCTTGGTAATCAACTTCCTTCTCTAGCTCCTGACTTTGAAACTGGTCGGCAATCATCTCTGCAACTCGTGTTTCCAGCTGCTTCATTTCTTCTTGACTAGCAGCAAAGGCCCCAAAGACCAGCTCTGTATCCTTATTTTCAGAAAGGAAATGCAAGACCTGATAGAGACCTTGGTCGTCTATCCCCTGCTCAAAGTCAAGTTGGTAGTAGAGGAGCGACTCTTTTCGAGTCTGGCTCTTTCCCAGTTCCAATCGAGTATCAAAAGGCGATAAATGATGGAACTTCTCTGCTTGTTCTGGAAAGTCGGATTGAGCCAAACGCAGGGTGTCCTCCCTGTCAACCAGAACAAGGTCCACCTTCGGCAACAAATCAGCCAACTGAGGTAGTTGCTCTTGGGGATTTCGTCCGATAAAAAGGCTGAGAACCTTGGTGCTTTGGCGAGGTAATCGATCTAAAAGAAAAGCATTGTGCTGGTCACACGCAGGCAGAAAATAGGTCGCTTCTTCCTCGGGAAGGTGAGCTATTTTCTTCTCAAAAAACTCAGCAATCAATTCGCCCATATCTCGGTAAGCCTCTTTTTGGAAGCGAAAAGCAAAGATAGGATTGACCTCGATACGGCCCCCATCTTGCAAGTACTCTCTAAACTGCCACAGTCCCTTGGGATTGAGGTAGTCTTGGTAGATAGCCTGACCATCTTGGTAGTAAATGACACTGGAGACCAGCCCCCTATCATCCATCAGGTAGTTGGCAGACAAGAGCCCATCTTCCTTGAAATACTGAATCGTACTGATAAAACCTTCAATCCCATGCTCCACCTGGGCATAGGGCTTTCCATTTCTCAAAACTAAAATGGTAAAGGGACTGTAAACAAACTCGCACTCCTCTTCCCACTCAATATCTCTGACCTGCAAGACCTGCGATCGAATCTCGTGAAAATCCTGTAATTCATCAAATAAGGAATAAACCTGTGCTTCTAAAATACCTTGGCGATGGAGAAAATAGCGAAGATGAGGCTGATAGGACAAAAGGAGGACCTGTGCAGGAATCCCTTGGCATTGCATCAAGCGAATCTGATTAAAGGTGTCATCAAATTCTAGCTTAAAATGAGAAAAATACCAAGGTGTCAAATCAGCATGCCAGGGACGCTCCTTGCCATACCAAGCCGGGATAAAGTAATACATCAAAACCTCCTAGAATAGTGGCCGATACCTTTCATTTAATCTGAGCGCCTGCAGTTCGTCGTGAATCGTAAAGAGCATGCCACTCAAAATTAAAAAGAGTCCAGGAATCATGCTGACTTTTAACAGACTCTCATCCTTCAAGACAAACAAGATTGGAAGTCCAGCCAAGGTAACGTTAAAGACTGCACCTATCAGAGCAAAGCGGAGAACCAAACGGTTGATAAAGCGACTGGTATCCTCACCGGGATAGACTCCGTAGATGTAATCTCCTGATTGTTTCATCCGATCTGCGATCTGTTGACCACTCACATTGACAAAGGCAAAGGCAATGCTAAAGACAAAGAGGATAAGGATATAAGCGTATATCCACAAGGGTTTCCCCATCGCATACTGCTCCAGTATGGCAGGGTAGAGAGGATTACCCTTATCCAGATGTTGAAGCAAGAGCAAGAGATAAGAAGGCAAGCCCATGAGACTCATCACATACATATAAGGCATGCCACCAGCAGGATTGAGCATGATTTCCAGATAGGAATAGCGTTTAAAGCGAGAATGGAGCCCGATTTTATTGATAGGGATGCGGTATCGCGCTCGGTAAAAGAGAACGACTAGATAGGTAAAGAGGACACCAAGCACTACCAACAGGAAAAGCAACCAAGGGGATACCTTGTACACTTGAACCGATTGGATGATATCTTGTGGGAGTGATATCACCATACTGGCCAATAAAATAACGATCGGGCCTCCAACTCCGATAGACGCATTGATGTCTGACAGCCAAACTAAGAAGAAGGTCCCCGCAACCAAAAGGCTGGTATTGAGGAGAAAGACCAAGAAGGGATTGTAGGGGGCTTGGACAGGGAGGTTTGTCGTCAAGGCCAAGGCCTGAATCAAGGCAATCCCTAACGTCAAGTACATTTTCCGTCTATCTTGGACTTCTGAAGAAACCGAGTTTAAGCCCAGCTTCTTCGAAAAGGAAAACATCTGCCACAAGATCATAGCTGACATCCAAGGTGAAAGCCCGATGGAAAAGAGAGAGAGGCTGCGAAGATTTCCACCAGTCAGGGCTACTGAAAAGTCCAGATAGGCTGCGCCTCCTCCGAGAAAATTCCGGCTATTGAGGTCAACAAAGGGAAGAGCCAGACGACTCCCGAGCACATAAATAAAGAGCAAAAACAGGGTGTGCATCCCTTTTTTTACTGCTATCGATGAACGAAATTCTTTCACTAGCTCCTCCTTTTCTTTTTTATCTTTCCGTCCTGTCACACGGGACCAATCCAGCCTTTTTATCTTAGCATCTTCAAACCTCTATCTCAGTTTTCGTGAGTTTTCTCGTCCAGATAAGCCTTCAGAGCAGCCACCATTTCTTCTGGTCTTTCTGCTGAGAAAATACCCGCATAGGCACTTTCAGCTAGTTCCTGGGACTGGGTATTGTCAAAAGTCAAGATTGGTTTCTCAAAGCGTGAAATATAGTCATAAACAACACTCAACTTGTCATCGTGGTTAATATCAAGATAGACATCTGTCTGCTGGATTAGCTTCTCAACCAAGAGGGGGAAGGTGTTGGGATAGAGGGTCACATTTTCAAAACGTGACAAGAGCATGAGTTCCGGTGCCATCGTCGTATAGGCTGCAATGTAGAAATGCAACTCTGGCAAGGCTTGAACCAGATAGTCGATTTTCTCAAGATGCCAGGAGTTAGTCAAATTAACACAAGACATAACTGGCTGATAGACTGTGACTGGATAGTCAATTCCAGCCTGACGCCATTTTTCAGTAATGGCAGACCACTCCATCAGATGATAGTGCCACCAAACCTCACGCAAACGCCCAACCGAATGAGTGTTCCAAGGTTTGTCTTGGGATAGGAAATGCAAGATGGCTGGCAGAGGCTCTAGGGGAATCTGGAAGATAAATTCATGTCCATGTGAGGCAGCCCCACTGTCAAAACCAATCTGGAAATTATAGTTCTGATCCAGAGGAGCATAGCTGTCATGAAAGAGCATATTGAGGATGGACTGGTCTCCCTCACTGACATGTTGGTGTTCCCGCTCCGTCAACTCAACTAGCTCTTGTCTCACAGCTTCTGCCCGCCATTTTTTGTTATTGATCAAGAGTACACCTGCATTAAAGCCAACCCCAACTCCAAAACAAGATGGCGCGGCAGCCAGGTAGTTTTCTCCTAAGTCCATTTCAAAGAGAGCCATCAAATCAGCTGTCACTACCAAATCACTGTCCAAGTAAAGAACCTTGTCCTCTTCGACAAAATCAGGGATAAAGTAACGGGCAAAGGTCATGTGATTGATATGGGGCAGTTTGTTGCTCCAGTTCATCTGAAACTGGGCGCCAAGCATCTTGACATCCACTAATTCACCGCCCATTTGCTCTACTATCGGTCTGAGAGCGCGGAACCACTCCTGAGGAATATCCTGATTAAAGATATAGACCTTGACATGGCTATTATGGTAGCAGAGAGACTTGAGCGCTGTTTCAATCTGGCGAATATAGGCATAATCTCCTGCGAGAACAATTGTTTTTTTCATTTAGTTTCCTTCAGTTTACAACGACTGCTTCTTTGATTCCAAAAGCGTGCGGATAGACTCGATCATTTGATCTACGGCTGCTGGTGAGTAAACGTGACTGTAACCACTCGAGTCATGACTAGTGGTCTCAAAAGCAAATATAGGGATTTCTCTTTGCTGTACCTCTTGGATAATGTTTGCAATTTCATCCTCATGATTGATGTCCAAGTAAAAGTCAATCTTTTCCAAGACCTTTTTGACATTCATGGGATTAAAGTAAGGATAGAGTCGTACATTCAGATACGATTGCAAGTTCATGATTTCCGGCGCAAAATTGGTATGAGCTAGGATAGAGAACTCTACATCGGGCAATTCTTGGATCAGGTGTTCGATTCTCTCTATGTGACATGTATTGGTAAAAATAGCGGTCGCATACTGGGGAGTTTGAACTAAAGATGCCAATCCTTTATGGAAATCACATTTTTTCATGACGATATCAGGCCACTCTAGTCCGTAGTAAAACCACCAGTCCTCCCTAAAACGATTGAGGTTGATTTGGTACCAAGGCTTGTCCCCTGTATAATGGATAATCTTGGCTGTCTTCTCAGTAGCAAGAGAGTCCCTATACCAAGAATCCATCTGGTAATTTCGAGCCACTGTATCCATACCAACCATAAAATTATAGGTAGCTGGCAGCGATTTCCAACGACCTTCAAAAAGGTGATTTAACACGCCCTGATCACCAAAAACTTGGTCATGCAGTTGGTCTGTCAAGCTCAACAAGTGCTCCGTCACCTTTTCTTGACGCCAGAGGGCCACATTAATCAGCAAGACACCAGAATTAAAAGTGCTAGGAACTAGAGCATCTGCTACAGCAGCTACCGGCCAGTCCACCATATCTTCTAAAAAGAGTTGATCTAGGTTTGATCTAACGATGATATCCGAATCCAGGTACAAGGCTAGGTCTTCGCTGACATACTGAGGAATAAAATAACGAAAGTAAGCCGCGTAACTTAGATGAGCCAAGGGAAGATGATACTCCTTTAAGCCATGATGACTAATCTTGACATTGACGATTTTTGAGGCTAGAGGCTCTAGACGTCTCTCCATGAGCTGAAACCATTCAGATGGCAAATCATCATTGAAAACATAAAAAGTCACTGCTCGGTTATGGGCACAGATTGACTTGATTGTTGTCTCAATCTTGTCCATATATGCATTATCACCACCGAGTACAATGGCTTTTTGAAGCTCTTTTTTCATTTCGTCCCCTTTTCTTTTCACATTCTTTTGGCTACTTTTCTACTACTGTAGTTCTGATTTTTTCGATGATTATCTCACCTTCCTATTATACCTTTTCCCCTAGTTTATTTCAAACTCGAAAGAGGATTTTCCCCTTCTCACATATAGAAAAAACCTTTGAAAAATCATGTTTTCAAAGGTTTTCCATTTTACTATTTATTCATTGATTTTTATATCTTATCAATGACTTTCTTGATCGTCATTCTGATCCTTCTTGGCAAGAAGACCGATACCTGTCACAGCTGTCAATGCTCCCAATAAAGCAGATGCTATCGAAGTCGACGCTCCTGTATTTGGCAAGACTTGTTTCGGCTTGCTTGAAGCGAATTGACCTTGGCTTGCAATGCTGGCCATTGAGAGAGAAGTGCTTGTTGAAGTAGATGCCAGAGCACTTGCTGACGCAGATCTACTAATAGAATCTGAAGTCGAGAGACTAGCGCTAATCGACGTTGACTCGCTCGCTGACATGCTTGCTGAAATCGAAGCACTTTCTAGAGTCGATTCACTGGCTAACATGCTAGCTGAGAGTGATGCGCTCGTTGAAGTAGATTCGCTCACTGATGTACTTACTGAGATCGAGGCACTTGTTAGAGCCGATTCACTGGCTAATACGCTAGCTGAGAGTGATGCGCTCGTTGAAGTAGATTCGCTCAATGAAGTACTTGTTGAGATCGAAGCACTTTCCAACGCCAACTCGTCCGCTAGCATACTTGCAGAAGTTGAAGTACTTGTTGAAGCGGATTCGCTGGCGCTCACTGACACAGATTGGCTTGAGCTTACAGATGCTGACTCACTGGCGCTAGCTGAAGCTGATTGACTTGAGCTTACTGAAGCTGACTCACTTGCGCTTACAGATGCAGACTGATTAGCACTTACTGAAGCCGATTCACTTGAGCTTACTGAAGCAGACTGGCTGGCGCTCGCTGAGGCTGATTGGCTAGCACTCACTGAGGCAGACTGACTTGAGCTCGCTGATGCAGATTCACTTGCACTTACTGAGGCTGATTGACTCGAGCTTACCGATGCAGATTCGCTTGAACTTACTGAGGCTGACTCACTTGCACTCAATGATGCTGATTGACTCGAACTTGCGGATGCTGACTCACTTGAGCTTGCCGAAGCTGATTGACTCGAGCTTACTGAGGCGGATTCGCTTGCGCTTACTGAGGTTGATTGGCTTGAGCTTACCGACGCCGATTGGCTAGCACTCACCGATACAGATTGGCTGGAGCTTACTGAGGCGGACTGGCTTGAGCTTGCTGACGCAGATTGACTCGAGCTGACTGATGCGGATTGGCTTGCGCTAACTGAAGCGGATTGGCTTGAACTTACTGATGCGGACTGACTCGAGCTTACAGACGCAGACTGACTGGCGCTCACTGACGCTGATTGGCTAGCACTCGCTGAAGCTGATTGGCTCGAGCTTACAGATGCAGACTGACTGGCACTCACTGAAGCGGATTGACTAGCACTTACTGATGTTGATTCACTTGCGCTGGCTGAAGCGGACTCACTTGCGCTTACTGAAGCGGATTGACTCGAGCTTACAGACGCAGACTGACTGGCGCTCACTGACGCTGATTGGCTAGCGCTCGCTGATGCCGATTCGCTTGAACTTACTGAAGCTGACTGGCTAGCACTCGCTGAAACTGATTGGCTCGAACTTACAGATGCAGACTGACTGGCACTTACTGATGCTGATTGGCTGGAGCTTGCAGATGCAGACTGACTGGCACTCACTGAAGCGGATTGACTAGCACTTACTGATGCTGATTCACTTGCGCTCGCTGAAGCT
Source organism: Streptococcus sp. GMD6S (assembly GCF_000297015.1). The sequence goes on from NZ_AJRH01000014.1 coordinate 42,587, forward strand.
GATTGACTCGAACTTACAGATGCAGACTCACTCGAACTTACTGAGGCAGACTGACTTGCGCTCACTGAAGCGGATTGGCTCGCGCTCACTGAAGCAGATTCGCTGGAGCTTACAGACGCTGATTGACTCGAGCTTACTGATGC
>NZ_AJRH01000015.1:0-35915 GCF_000297015.1 Streptococcus sp. GMD6S
AAGCGGTAAGGCAAGGGACTTTGACTCCCTCATGCGTTGGTTCGAATCCAGCTACCCCAGTTCTTAGGTAATAAATTCAAGATAAAAAGAAAAATATCTTAGGGTATTTTATTTTTATAATTGAAAGACGTGAACGATATGAACATGTCTTTGCGGGTGCTTAGGAAAAAAATTATAAGTATGTCAAGTTTGAAAAAACTTGATTGTTGGAGGATTTTTTAGATGAATGAATTTGAAGATTTGCTAAATAGCGTTAGCCAAGTTGAGCCTGGTGATGTTGTTAGTGCTGAAGTATTGACAGTTGATGCGACTCAAGCTAACGTTGCAATCTCTGGGACTGGTGTTGAAGGTGTCTTGACTCTTCGCGAATTGACAAACGATCGCGATGCAGATATCAATGACTTTGTGAAAGTAGGAGAAGTATTGGATGTTCTTGTACTTCGTCAAGTAGTTGGTAAAGATACTGATACAGTTACATACCTTGTATCTAAAAAACGCCTTGAAGCTCGCAAAGCATGGGACAAACTTGTAGGACGCGAAGAAGAAGTTGTTACTGTTAAAGGAACTCGTGCCGTTAAAGGTGGACTTTCAGTAGAATTTGAAGGTGTTCGTGGATTTATCCCAGCTTCAATGTTGGATACTCGTTTCGTACGTAACACTGAGCGTTTCGTAGGTCAAGAATTTGATGCTAAAATCAAGGAAGTTGATCCTAAAGAGAACCGCTTCATCCTTTCACGTCGTGAAGTTGTTGAAGCAGCTACTGCAGCAGCTCGTGCTGAAGTATTCGGTAAATTGGCTGTTGGTGATGTAGTAACTGGTAAAGTTGCTCGTATCACAAGCTTCGGTGCTTTCATCGACCTTGGTGGTGTTGACGGATTGGTTCACTTGACTGAGTTGTCACACGAACGTAACGTTTCACCTAAATCAGTTGTAACTGTTGGTGAAGAAATCGAAGTGAAGATCCTTGATCTTAACGAAGAAGAAGGACGCGTATCACTTTCACTTAAAGCAACAACACCTGGACCATGGGATGGCGTTGAGCAAAAATTGGCTAAAGGTGATGTAGTAGAAGGAACAGTTAAACGTTTGACTGACTTCGGTGCATTTGTTGAAGTGTTGCCAGGTATCGATGGACTTGTTCACGTATCACAAATTTCACACAAACGTATCGAAAATCCAAAAGAAGCTCTTACTGTTGGTCAAGAAGTTACTGTTAAAGTCCTTGATGTTAACGCTGACGCAGAACGTGTATCACTTTCTATCAAAGCTCTTGAAGAGCGTCCAGCTCAAGAAGAAGGACAAAAAGAAGAAAAACGTGCTGCTCGTCCACGTCGTCCAAAACGTCAAGAAAAACGTGATTTCGAACTTCCAGAAACACAAACAGGATTCTCAATGGCTGACTTGTTCGGTGATATCGAACTTTAATCAAATTGATAATCACAAAATCCTTTGTTTAAAACAAGGGATTTTTCTTTTGTCTCTTTCTCATTTTTGATATAATAGTTCTATGTTAGATTCAGAAAAACAATCACAATATCAATTGTTAAATGAGGAACTCTCTTATTTACTTGAAGGTGAGAGTAATGTTCTTGCCAATCTTTCGAATGCTAGTGCCCTCCTAAAATCTCGCTTTCCCAATACTGTATTTGCAGGATTTTATCTGTTTGATGGTAGCGAGTTGGTTTTAGGACCTTTTCAGGGTGGGGTTTCTTGCATTCGCATCCCGCTTGGAAAAGGCGTGTGTGGAGAAGCTGCTGCGTTTCAAGAGACTGTTTTGGTTGGCGATGTGAGCACCTATCCAAACTACATTTCTTGTGATAGTATGGCCAAGAGTGAAATCGTGGTTCCCATGCTCAAGAATGGTCGATTGCTGGGTGTCTTAGACTTGGATTCTTCACTTATTGATGATTACAATGCCATTGACCGTGATTACTTGGAACAATTTGTCGCTATTTTGCTTGATAAGACAGAATGGGACTTTACGATGTTTGAGGAGAAAGCCTAATGTATCAAGCACTTTATCGAAAATATAGAAGCCAGACTTTTTCACAACTGGTAGGTCAAGAGGTTGTGGCTAAAACCCTAAAACAAGCAGTTGAGCAGGAAAAGATTAGTCACGCTTATCTTTTCTCGGGCCCTCGTGGAACTGGGAAAACCAGTGTAGCCAAGATTTTTGCCAAGGCTATGAACTGTCCAAACCAGGTAGACGGAGAACCATGTAATAACTGTTATATCTGTCAGGCAGTGACAGAAGGTAGCCTAGAAGATGTTATCGAAATGGATGCGGCTTCGAATAACGGAGTCGATGAGATCCGTGAAATTCGTGATAAATCTACTTACGCTCCTAGTTTAGCACGGTATAAGGTCTATATCATAGACGAGGTTCATATGTTGTCTACAGGAGCTTTTAATGCGCTTTTGAAGACCCTTGAAGAACCAACTCAGAATGTTGTCTTTATCTTGGCGACCACCGAATTGCACAAAATTCCAGCAACTATTTTATCGCGTGTCCAACGTTTTGAGTTTAAATCGATTCGAACTCAAGATATCACGGCACATATTCATCATATTTTAGAAAAAGAAAATATTAGTTCTGAACCAGAGGCTGTGGAAATCATTGCTAGACGGGCTGAAGGTGGGATGCGGGATGCCTTGTCTATTCTGGACCAAGCCTTGAGTTTGACGCAAGGGAATGCTTTAACGACAGCTATTTCTGAGGAGATTACAGGCACTATTAGTCTATCAGCTCTAGATGACTATGTGGCCGCTTTGGCCCAACAGGATGTCCCCAAAGCACTCGATTCTTTGAATCTTTTGTTTGAAAATGGCAAGAGCATGACTCGTTTTGTGACGGATCTCTTGCAGTATTTGCGGGATCTACTGGTTGTTCAGACAGGTGGTGAAAATACTCATCATAGTCCAGTTTTTATGGACAATCTAGCTCTTTCTCAGGAAAGTCTCTTTGAAATGATTCGAATAGCGACTGTGAGCTTGGCAGATATGAAAGCTAGTCTACAACCTAAGATTTATGCTGAGATGATGACCATTCGTTTAGCGGAGATTAAGCCTGAATCTGCGGTTTCGGGAACTGTTGAAAGTGAAATTTCTGCACTGAGACAGGAAGTCGCCCGTCTTAAACAAGAACTTGCCAATGTTGAAACAGCTCCTAAACAAGTGGCGCCAGTCCCTAGCCGTCCAGCCACTTCCAAGACAGTCTATCGAGTAGACCGTAATAAGGTTCAGGCTATCCTACAAGAAGCTGTTGAAAATCCTGAATTGGCACGGCAAAACTTGATTAGACTCCAGAATGCATGGGGAGAAGTGATTGAAAGCTTAGCTGGTCCTGATAAGGCTCTTCTTGTTGGTTCTCAACCAGTTGCAGCCAACGAACACCATGCAATTTTAGCTTTTGAGTCTAATTTCAATGCAGGGCAAACCATGAAACGGGATAACCTCAATACCATGTTTGGCAATATTCTCAGCCAGGCGGCTGGATTTTCACCTGAAATCCTGGCAATTTCCCTAGAGGAATGGAAAGAGGTTCGTGCAGCATTTTCAGCTAAAAACAAGTCTTCTCAGGCAGATCAAGAGGTAGAAGAAGAAAGCCTAATTCCAGAGGGATTTGAATTTCTGGCTGATAAAGTCATGGTCGAAGAAGACTAAAAGTGGATTTCATGGTACAATAATCCTATGACTAGACAACAATTTATCGTGATAGCACTATTTACTGCTGCTGAGACTTATTTTTTCAATGAAGCTTGGATGACGGGTCGCTATTTCATGGCAGCCTTTTGGGCCATTCTACTTTTTCGAAATTTTAGGTTAAGTTATGTAATGGGGAAAATAGTAGATGCTATTGATCAGCACCTAAACCGCAAGGATTAGTCACTAGCTTCTAAACAAAATCAAAGCCTTTTAGGCTTTTTTTTGTTATACTAGTAGAGTATATTTATGGACCTTTTCTTTTATTTTTAGAGAAATGTAAGTGATTTCTTTAAGGATAAAGGAAGTAGGCCAGAAAAAGAAAGGAACTATCATGTCAGTATTAGAGATCAAAGATCTTCACGTTGAGATTGAAGGAAAAGAAATTTTGAAAGGGGTCAATCTGACTCTGAAAACAGGAGAAATCGCAGCTATCATGGGACCAAATGGTACTGGTAAATCGACTCTTTCTGCAGCTATCATGGGAAACCCTAACTATGAGGTTACTAAAGGGGAGGTCTTGTTTGATGGTGTAAATATCCTTGAGTTGGAAGTAGACGAGCGTGCGCGTATGGGACTTTTCCTGGCTATGCAATACCCATCTGAAATCCCTGGAATTACCAACGCAGAGTTTCTTCGTGCAGCCATGAATGCTGGTAAAGAAGATGATGAAAAGATTTCAGTTCGTGAGTTCATCACTAAACTAGACGAGAAAATGGAATTGCTCAACATGAAAGAAGAAATGGCAGAGCGTTACCTCAACGAAGGTTTCTCAGGTGGTGAGAAAAAACGTAATGAAATTCTTCAACTCTTGATGTTGGAACCAACTTTTGCTCTCTTGGATGAGATTGACTCAGGTCTTGATATTGACGCCCTTAAAGTTGTGTCTAAAGGTGTCAATGCAATGCGTGGTGAAGGCTTTGGTGCTATGATTATCACTCACTACCAACGTCTCTTGAACTACATCACACCAGACGTGGTCCACGTGATGATGGAAGGTCGTGTTGTCCTTTCTGGTGGTCCAGAATTGGCTGCACGCTTGGAACGTGAAGGATACGCGAAACTAGCTGAAGAACTTGGCTATGACTACAAGGAAGAATTGTAATTCCCTCGTATCTTTTAGGAGAAGTAAATGACTAAAGAGAATATTAAACTTTTTTCAGAAATGCACGCTGAACCAAGCTGGTTGGCTGACCTCCGTCAAAAAGCTTTTGATAAGATTGAGAGTTTAGAATTACCAGTTATTGAGCGTGTCAAATTTCACCGTTGGAATCTGGGAGATGGAACCATCAAAGAAAGTGAACCTTCAGCAAATGTTCCTGACTTCACGGCTCTAGATAATCACTTGAAGTTGGTGCAAGTAGGAACGCAGACTGTTTTTGAACAAACTCCAGTTGAATTGGCTGAACAAGGAGTAATCTTTACAGACTTCCACTCAGCTTTAGAAGAAATTCCCGAACTTATCGAGGAATTCTTCATGTCATCTGTTAAGTATGACGATGACAAGTTGGCAGCCTACCATACAGCTTACTTTAACAGTGGTGCTGTTCTCTACATTCCTGATAATGTTGAGATTACAGAGCCAATCGAAGGAATTTTCTACCAAGACAGCGATAGCGATGTGCCATTTAACAAGCATATTATGATTATCGCTGGTAAAAATTCTAAGATTAGTTATCTGGAGCGTTTAGAGTCACGTGGCGAAGGTAGTGCGAAAGCAACTGCCAATATCACAGTTGAAGTGATTGCTCGTTCTGGTGCGCAAGTGAAATTTGCGGCCATTGACCGTTTAGGTGAAAATGTCACGGCCTACATTAGCCGTCGTGGTAAACTAGGCAACGATGCAAGCATTGACTGGGCAATCGGTGTCATGAACGAAGGAAATGTTGTTGCTGATTTTGATAGCGATTTGATTGGAAATGGTAGCCATGCTGACCTTAAAGTCGTAGCTCTTTCAAGTGGCCGTCAGGTTCAAGGGATTGATACTCGAGTGACTAACTATGGTTGCAACTCTATCGGAAATATCCTCCAACATGGGGTTATCCTTGAAAAAGCAACTTTGACCTTCAATGGTATTGGACACATTATCAAGGGTGCTAAGGGAGCTGATGCGCAGCAAGAAAGTCGTGTTCTCATGCTTTCAGATCAGGCGCGTTCAGATGCCAACCCCATTCTTTTGATTGATGAAAATGACGTAACTGCAGGTCACGCGGCTTCTATCGGTCAGGTGGATCCAGAAGATATGTACTACCTCATGAGCCGTGGCTTGGACAAGGCGACTGCTGAGCGTTTGGTTGTTCGTGGTTTCCTTGGCTCCGTAATTGTTGAGATTCCAGTCAAAGAAGTTCGTGACGAAATGATTGCAACTATCGAAGAAAAATTGTCAAAACGCTAAGGGGAAGCCTATGTTAGATGTAGAAGCGATTCGCAAGGATTTTCCAATTTTGGACCAGATTGTCAACGATGAACCTCTGGTCTATCTGGACAATGCTGCGACGACACAAAAACCACTAGCAGTTCTTGAAACGATTAACCGCTACTATGAGCAGGACAATGCCAATGTTCACCGTGGTGTTCATACCTTGGCGGAGCGAGCAACAGCTTCTTATGAAGCTGCTCGTGAAACCATTCGTAAGTTTATCAATGCAGGCTCTACAAAGGAAGTTCTCTTTACCAGAGGAACGACAACCAGCCTTAACTGGGTGGCACGCTTCGCTGAGGAAATTCTGACTGAGGGAGACCAAGTCTTGATTTCAGTAATGGAACACCATTCTAATATCATTCCATGGCAGGAAGCTTGTCGCAAGACTGGGGCAGAGCTTGTCTATGTTTATCTCAAGGACGGGGCTCTGGATATGGAGGATTTGCGCGCTAAATTGACTGATAAAGTCAAGTTTGTCTCTCTAGCTCAAGCCTCAAATGTTCTTGGTGTGGTCAATCCTATCAAGGAAATCACGAAATTGGCCCACCAAGTTGGAGCTATCATGGTAGTGGATGGTGCTCAATCTACGCCTCATATGAAGATTGATGTCCAGGACTTGGATGTGGACTTCTTCGCCTTTTCAGGTCACAAGATGGCTGGTCCGACTGGCATCGGTGTGCTTTACGGTAAAGAAAAGTATCTGGAACAAATGTCTCCAGTTGAATTTGGTGGCGAGATGATTGATTTCGTCTATGAGCAATCTGCTAGTTGGAAGGAATTGCCTTGGAAATTTGAGGCTGGAACGCCAAATATGGCAGGTGCTATCGGACTTGCTGCAGCAGTGGATTATCTGGAAAAGATTGGCATGGATGCCATTGAAGCGCATGAACAAGAATTGATTGCATACGTCTATCCAAAATTGCAGGCCATTGAAGGCTTGACCATTTATGGTTCGCAGGACCTGGCTCAACGTTCAGGTGTCATTGCCTTTAACCTAAGTGATCTTCATCCCCATGACCTAGCTACAGCACTTGATTATGAAGGAGTGGCTGTTCGTGCTGGTCACCATTGCGCCCAACCTTTGCTTCAGTATTTGGAAGTCCCAGCAACAGCTCGTGCAAGTTTTTATATCTACAATACCAAGGCAGATTGTGACAAGCTAGTCGATGCCCTACAAAAGACAAAGGAGTTTTTCAATGGCACTTTCTAAACTAGATAGCCTTTATATGGCAGTGGTGGCAGACCATTCGAAAAATCCACATCACCAAGGGAAGTTAGAAGACGCTGAGCAAATCAGTCTCAATAATCCAACCTGTGGGGATGTTATCAACCTCTCTGTCAAGTTTGACGCAGAGGACCGTTTGGAAGATATTGCTTTTCTAAATTCAGGATGCACGATTTCAACTGCCTCTGCTAGTATGATGACAGATGCAGTTTTAGGCAAGACCAAACAAGAAATTTTAGAACTTGCGACCATTTTTTCTGAAATGGTTCAAGGGCAAAAGGATGACCGCCAAGACCAACTTGGAGATGCAGCTTTCTTATCAGGTGTTGCCAAATTCCCACAACGGATTAAGTGTGCAACTCTAGCTTGGAATGCCCTTAAGAAGACAATTGAAAATCAAGAAGATAAATAAGAAACATAGAAATATATAATGAAAGAAAGGATATTATGGCTGAAGAAAGAGTAGAACCAAAACCAATTGACCTTGGTGAATATAAATTTGGTTTCCATGACGATGTAGAGCCTGTCCTATCGACAGGAAAAGGACTCAACGAAGGTGTTATTCGTGAATTATCTGCTGCTAAGGGTGAACCTGAGTGGATGTTAGAATTCCGTTTGAAGTCTTATGAAACCTTCAAAAAAATGCCTATGCAAACCTGGGGAGCAGACTTGTCAGAGATTGACTTTGATGACTTGATCTACTACCAAAAACCTTCTGATAAACCTGCCCGTTCTTGGGATGAAGTTCCTGAGAAAATCAAAGAAACCTTTGAACGTATTGGGATTCCAGAAGCTGAGCGTGCTTATCTAGCAGGAGCTTCTGCCCAGTATGAGTCAGAAGTGGTTTACCATAACATGAAGGAAGAGTTCCAGAAATTGGGTATTATCTTTACAGATACGGATTCTGCCCTCAAGGAATACCCAGACTTGTTTAAACAATACTTTGCGAAGTTGGTACCACCGACTGATAACAAGTTGGCAGCCCTCAACTCTGCAGTATGGTCGGGTGGAACCTTTATCTACGTGCCAAAAGGTGTCAAGGTAGATATTCCACTTCAAACCTACTTCCGTATCAACAACGAAAATACAGGTCAGTTCGAACGTACCTTGATTATTGTTGATGAAGGAGCAAGCGTCCACTACGTAGAAGGCTGTACAGCGCCAACTTATTCAAGTAACAGCTTGCACGCTGCCATTGTAGAAATTTTCGCTTTGGACGGAGCTTATATGCGTTATACAACCATCCAAAACTGGTCTGATAATGTCTATAACTTGGTAACAAAACGTGCCAAAGCTTTGAAAGATGCGACTGTTGAGTGGATTGATGGTAACTTGGGTGCTAAAACAACCATGAAATACCCGTCTGTTTACCTTGATGGAGAAGGAGCGCGTGGAACCATGCTCTCTATCGCCTTTGCCAATGCAGGGCAACACCAAGATACGGGTGCCAAGATGATCCACAACGCTCCACATACAAGCTCGTCTATCGTGTCTAAATCCATTGCTAAAGGCGGAGGAAAGGTGGACTATCGTGGACAAGTAACCTTTAACAAGAACTCTAAGAAATCTGTTTCTCACATCGAGTGTGATACCATTATCATGGATGACTTATCAGCGTCAGATACCATTCCGTTTAATGAAATTCACAACTCGCAAGTTGCTTTGGAACACGAGGCCAAGGTATCTAAGATTTCAGAGGAACAACTCTACTACCTCATGAGTCGTGGTTTGTCAGAATCTGAAGCTACTGAGATGATCGTTATGGGATTTGTAGAGCCCTTCACTAAAGAACTTCCAATGGAATACGCAGTTGAGCTGAACCGCTTGATTAGCTATGAAATGGAAGGTTCAGTCGGATAAATCCAAAAAGGAGAAGCAAATGGGATTTTTAAAAAAATTATTCGGTAATGTTGAAAAAGCGAATAAAGGTGAAATTCCTGTCGAGGAAATTGTTCCACCTTTTACAATTGATTTAGCAGAAGAAGCAGATGATTATTGGCGACAAATGGAACAAAACCTCTTGATAAACGCTGTAAAAGCTGCTGGTGGTCCTGAGGCCGTGGAACGTGCTTTTGTTCTTACTAATTTCAAGGAAAATCAAGAAACCTTTGAGCTCTTTTATCAGGTAAATGGTCAACTTCTTTCATGGAGAGAGATGGATGCGACAGTTGTTGATAAAATCAGCAATCAACTCCTTCCGCAAGCGGCAGAAGTAGCGCGTGCAGTAAATGAAAATTATGAAGAGGCAAATGTACCAGTAATCCAGTACGCTATGCTTCAGTTTGAAACTGCAACCATGGCTTGGTTTGGGCGAAAGCTTACAACAGCTTCTCCAGAAGCACAACTGACTTTTGAAGAATTGGTATCTGGTTGGCGCGCTATTTTGGAACAAGAAGTTCCAAATCGTCCTCTAGATAGTGACCGTCCGTTCCCTTACTTTGAAGTTTAAAAAATCCCAAATCCCCAAAAACTTTCAATGGAGTATACTGTTGAGCTTAATCGCTTGATGAGTAAATAATTGAAAGAATCACTGGGTAAAAATGCAAATTCTGAACAGGAATCCTTTCTGTTCAGAATTTTTTTAAAAAAGAACCTAATAAATATTCACAAAACTGCTTTTATATGGTAAAATAAAACAATTACATTTAGTGGAGAAGAAGAATGAATATTTTTAGAACCAAGGATGTTAGTCTGAGACAGACAGAAATGCATCGCCATTTGAAATTGTGGGATTTGATTCTTCTAGGGATTGGTGCCATGGTGGGGACAGGGATTTTCACCATTACAGGAACAGCAGCGGCTACCCTAGCTGGTCCCTCATTAGTGATTTCCATTGTGATTTCTGCTCTGTGTGTTTCTCTATCAGCCCTCTTTTTCGCAGAATTTGCCTCTTGTGTGCCTGCTACTGGTGGTGCTTATAGTTATCTCTATGCGATTCTAGGAGAATTGCCAGCCTGGATTGCTGGTTGGTTGACCATCATGGAATTCATGACGGCTGTTTCAGGTGTGGCGTCTGGCTGGGCAGCTTACTTTAAGGGATTGCTCAGTAATTATGGTATCTCCATGCCCCAAGCCTTGAATGGAACCTTTAACCCTGAACAAGGTACCTATATCGATCTTCTGCCTATTTTAGTACTGACCTTGGTAACGGGATTGGTTTTATTAAATTCAAAGGCAGCTTTGCGATTTAATTCGCTTTTAGTGGTCTTGAAATTCTCAGCTCTCGCCTTATTTATCCTAGTTGGTATTTGGTACATCAAACCTGAAAATTGGTCGAATTTTGCTCCTTTTGGCTTTGGTCAACTATATGGTGGAAGTACTGGGATTATGGCTGGCGCATCTTTGATGTTCTTTGGTTTTCTCGGATTTGAGTCAATTTCCATGGCAGTTGATGAAATTCAAAGCCCGCAAAAAAATATTCCTCGCGGAATTGTCCTTTCTCTGACAATCGTCACCATTCTCTATGCTTTGGTAACCTTAGTATTGACAGGGATTGTTCACTACAGTAAACTCAATGTGGACGATGCAGTAGCATTTTCATTACGGAGTATTGGTATCGGCTGGGCAGCAAATTATGTTTCGCTTGTAGCCATTTTAACCCTGATAACCGTATGTATCTCTATGACTTATGCTTTATCTCGGATGATTTATAGCTTAGCGCGTGATGGACTTTTACCTCAAAGTTTCAAACAATTAAGCAAGACTAGTCGCGTTCCTAAAAATGCGACCCTTTTAACAGGAGTTGCTTCAGCTATTGCTGCAGGAGTGTTTCCTCTAGCCAGTATTGCATCCTTCTTAAATATTTGTACGCTAGCTTATCTGATTTTGCTAGCCTACGGAATAATAAAACTCAGAAAGGATAAGGGCATGCCAAAAGAGGGAGAGTTTAAAACTCCTTTGGTACCACTCTTGCCAATTCTTTCCATCCTTATCTGTGTTTCCTTTATGCTTCAATATAGTCTAGATACCTGGATTGCCTTTGGCATTGCTCTTTTAGTTGGTCTAGTCATTTACTTTACTTACGGGTTCCGCCATTCAACCCTCGCAGAAGAAGAATAAAAGCTGGGAATTCCCAGCTTTTTTAATCTTTCACATAAGTAAATCCTTCACCCAGAATTTCATGAGCCTCAGTGATGGTGATAAAGGCTTGAGGGTCGATTTTGTGAATCATATCTTTCATTTTAACGATTTCGTTCCGACCGACGATACAGTAGATAATTTTTAAATCCTTTTTGCTGTAGTAGCCTTGACCAGATATAAAGGTAACGCCACGTCCGAGTTCATCGTTAATCTCTTTGGCCAATTGATCAGGATATTGGGTAATAATCATAAATCCTTTACCAGCATAACCTCCTTCGCCGATCAAGTCGATAACACGAGCGATGATAAAGTCAAATAAGAGGGTATAGGTAACGAGACGAAGATCCTGGAAGATAATCAAAATCAACATCAGGATGAAAAAGTCAATCCCAAAGAGTAATTTACCAATCGAAATATTGGTGTATTTGTTGAGGATACGGGCAACGATGTCAGAGCCACCAGTGGTTCCACCAGCATTAAAGATAATTCCTAAACCAACCCCCAGTAAGACTCCTGAGACTAAAGCGACAATGATGAGATCCCCTTGCAAGTCGATGTGCAAAGGAATGCGCTCAAAGATTGCTAGCCAAACGGAAAGTGAAATAGATCCTAGAAGGCTGGAGTATAGGGTCTTAGGTCCAAATATCTTCCAAGCCAGGATAAATAAAGGGATATTAATTAAGAGGTTCATCAATGAGACAGGAATCTTAAAAAGATAGTAGGTAATCAAGGTAATACCTGTCGCCCCTCCCTCAAATAAATGATAAGGAACAACAAAGTAAGTAAGACCGAAGGCATAGATAGCGGCTCCAAGAATAATGGTGATAATCGGTTGAAGTTTTCGAATCATGGCTGTTCCTCACTTTTCTATAGATAGATTATACCAAAAATTCAGTTCTTTTCATCGGATCACTTATGATTTTTTATCATTTTTTTGATATAATAAAGGAGAAAATCCCAATCCTATCGAGAAGAATAGAAAGATTGAATTATGACACAAGTAAAAATTGTAACGGACTCTTCTGTTACTATCGAACCAGAAGTAGTTAAAGAATTAAATATCACCGTTGTCCCTCTATCAGTTATGATTGATAGTGTGCTTTATTCGGATGCAGATTTGAAAGAGGGAGAATTTCTTCATCTTATGCAACAAAGTAAGAATCTGCCTAAAACAAGCCAGCCCCCTGTAGGAGTGTTTGCTGAGGTCTTTGAAGAGCTAGGTCAAGATGGCAGTCAAATTATCGCCATTCACATGTCCCATGCCTTGTCTGGAACTGTGGAAGCTGCTCGCCAAGGGGCAAGCCTCTCAACTGCTGATGTAACGGTTATTGATAGTTCCTTTACAGATCAAGCAATGAAGTTCCAAGTAGTTGAAGCCGCAAAACTTGCCAAAGAGGGTAAAGACTTAGAAACGATCTTAGCTCATGTAGAGGACGTCAAAAATCATACAGAACTTTATATCGGTGTTTCGACGCTAGAAAACTTAGTTAAGGGTGGTCGTATTGGACGTGTGACAGGATTACTAAGCTCACTCTTGAACATTCGTGTAGTAATGCAGATGAAGAACCACGAACTCCAACCAATCGCCAAAGGACGTGGAGCGAAAACTTTCAAAAAGTGGCTTGAGGAATTAACCAATACTCTTTCCCAAAAATCAGTAGCAGAAATTGGAATTTCCTATGCTGGAACGAACGAATGGGCGAATGAGATGAAGGCATTATTGCAACCTTATGTTGAGAAACCAATCTCTGTATTGGAAACTGGCTCTATTATTCAAACTCATACTGGAGAGAATGCTTGGGCAATTCTAATTCGCTACAATTCCTAAAAAAATAGAGAAAAAATGGTCAAAATAGTGTTTTTGACTTGACCTATAGCCGATTTTAGGATATGATTATATTTGTTAATTAGAAATTATTTGGAGGATTTGTTAACATGGCAAACAAACAAGATTTGATCGCTAAAGTAGCAGAAGCTACAGAATTGACTAAGAAAGATTCAGCAGCAGCAGTTGACGCTGTATTTGCAGCAGTAACTGAATACCTTGCAGCTGGTGAAAAAGTTCAATTGATTGGTTTCGGTAACTTTGAAGTTCGTGAGCGTGCTGCACGTAAAGGTCGCAACCCACAAACTGGTAAAGAAATCAAAATCGCAGCTTCTAAAGTTCCAGCATTCAAAGCTGGTAAAGCTCTTAAAGACGCTGTTAAATAATGAATTTTCAAAAAGCCTATTGTATCAAGCTTCATTGTTTGGTCGATAGGCTTTTTTTGTTTATTTGAGAAGTTGATGTTATGATTCTTTGCAAAAAGAAAAAGGTTCCCATGTTTGAGAACCTTTTTTTCATTAGTTTTTAGAAGCTGCTTGGAATTCAGGGTTTTTCCATGCTTCATCAATGATAGCTTGCAATTCTTTAGCAGATGCTTGCATTTTTTGAGTTTCAGCATCGTTCAATGGAATGTTTACTGGACGAACGATACCGTGTGCACCAACAACAGCTGGTTGACCGATAAAGACGTTTTTAACACCGTATTGCCCTTCTTGGAAGACTGAAAGTGGAAGTACTGCATTTTCGTCATCAAGGATTGCTTTTGTGATACGAGCAAGTGCTACAGCGATACCGTAGTAGGTAGCTCCTTTTTTGTTGATGATTGTGTAGGCAGCGTCACGAACACCTTCGAACAATTCAATCAATTCAGCTTCTTGAACGTTTTGAGTGTCTTTAAGGAATTCTTCAAGGTTTACACCAGCGATGTTAGCGTGTGACCAAACCGCAAATTCAGAATCTCCGTGTTCACCCATGATGTAGGCGTGAACTGAACGAGCATCAACATCCAATTTTTCAGCAAGTGCTTGACGGAAACGTGCTGAGTCAAGTGAAGTACCTGAACCGATAACACGTTCTTTAGGGAATCCAGAGAATTTCCAAGTTGAGTAAGTCAAAACGTCAACTGGGTTAGCTGCAACAAGGAAGATACCATCGAAACCTGATTCAACAACTTGTGTTACGATTGATTTGTTGATTGCCAAGTTTTTACCTACAAGGTCAAGGCGAGTTTCACCTGGTTTTTGAGGAGCACCTGCAGTGATAACAACAAGGTCAGCGTCTGCACAGTCAGAGTATTGAGCAGCGTAGATTTTTTTAGGTGAAGTGAAGGCAAGGGCGTGGCTAAGGTCAAGCGCATCACCAACAGCTTTTTCGTGTAATTGTGGAATTTCGATAATTCCAAGCTCTTGTGCAATTCCTTGGTTAACAAGTGCGAAAGCATAAGATGAACCTACGGCACCGTCACCAACAAGGATCACTTTTTTGTGTTGTTTAGTTGAAGTCATTATCTAAACATCTCCTTCATTTTTTTTAGGGGAATCCCCAGACAATTTCATTCTATCACTTTTGAAAAGCTTTGTCACGAATATTCTATTCGGTTATCGATGTAAACGTTTTAGTGGTTTTCAAAGACTGAAATGAAGGACAAATTATGGTATAATATATCTAATTACTAATAGTGAAATGAGGCATTTATGAATGCAGGATAGAAATTTAGTGAATGTCAATCTGACAAAGGAGATGAAGACCAGCTTTATCGACTACGCCATGAGTGTTATCGTAGCGCGGGCTCTTCCTGATGTTCGAGATGGCTTAAAACCAGTTCACCGTCGTATTCTATACGGAATGAATGAACTAGGTGTTACTCCAGACAAACCCCATAAAAAATCAGCCCGTATTACAGGGGATGTTATGGGTAAATACCACCCTCACGGAGACTCGTCTATTTATGAGGCTATGGTTCGTATGGCCCAGTGGTGGAGCTATCGTTACATGCTCGTTGATGGGCATGGAAACTTTGGTTCTATGGACGGGGATGGTGCAGCCGCACAGCGTTATACTGAGGCACGTATGAGCAAGATTGCTCTGGAAATGCTTCGTGACATCAATAAAAACACGGTTGATTTCGTAGACAACTACGATGCCAATGAACGTGAACCCTTGGTTTTGCCAGCTCGTTTTCCAAACCTTTTGGTCAATGGGGCAACTGGGATTGCCGTAGGGATGGCTACCAACATTCCTCCTCACAACCTAGGTGAAACCATTGATGCCGTGAAGCTAGTCATGGACAATCCAGATGTGACTACTAAGGACTTGATGGAAGTCTTGCCTGGTCCAGACTTTCCAACTGGTGCCCTTGTTATGGGGAAATCAGGTATTCATAAGGCCTACGAAACTGGTAAAGGCTCTATTGTTCTTCGTTCTCGTACTGAAATCGAAGAAACTAAGACTGGCCGTGAACGAATCGTTGTAACGGAATTTCCATACATGGTCAACAAAACCAAGGTCCATGAGCACATTGTTCGTTTGGTTCAGGAAAAACGGATTGAGGGCATTACAGCAGTACGTGATGAGTCCAACCGTGAAGGCGTTCGCTTTGTAATCGAGGTTAAACGCGACGCGTCTGCCAACGTTATCCTCAACAATCTTTTCAAGATGACCCAGATGCAAACCAACTTTGGTTTCAATATGCTGGCAATTCAAAATGGCGTACCAAAGATCTTGTCCCTTCGTCAAATTTTGGATGCTTATATCGAACACCAAAAAGAAGTGGTTGTTCGTCGTACACATTTTGACAAGGAAAAAGCAGAAGCGCGTGCGCACATCTTAGAAGGTCTTCTAATTGCACTTGACCATATCGACGAAGTGATTCGTATTATCCGTGCAAGTGAAACAGATGCCGAAGCACAAGCTGAGTTGATGAGCAAGTTTAAGCTTTCAGAGCGTCAAAGTCAAGCTATCCTTGATATGCGTCTTCGTCGTTTGACAGGATTGGAACGTGATAAGATTCAGTCTGAATATGATGAATTAATTGCCTTGATTGCAGATTTGGCTGATATTCTTGCCAAACCTGAGCGCGTGGCGCAAATTATCAAAGAGGAATTGGACGAAGTCAAACGCAAGTTTGGTGACAAGCGTCGTACGGAGTTGATGATCGGAGAAGTCTTAACTCTTGAAGATGAAGATTTGATTGAAGAAACGGATGTCTTGATTACCCTATCTAACAAGGGCTATATCAAACGTTTGGACCAAGGTGAGTTCACTGCTCAAAAACGTGGTGGCCGTGGGGTTCAAGGTACTGGGGTTAAGGATGATGACTTTGTGCGTGAGCTGGTTTCAACCAGCACCCATGATCATCTGCTCTTCTTTACTAATAAAGGACGTGTCTACCGCCTTAAAGGTTATGAAATCCCTGAATATGGTCGTACCGCTAAGGGATTGCCAGTTGTCAATCTATTGAAGTTGGACGAAGGTGAGAGTATTCAGACCATTATCAACGTTGAGTCTGAACGTAGTGATGACGCCTATCTCTTCTTCACAACCCGTCACGGTATCGTGAAACGAACCAGTGTTAAAGAGTTCGCTAATATTCGTCAAAATGGACTTAAAGCTTTGAATCTCAAGGATGAAGATGAACTGATTAATGTCTTGCTGACAGAAGAAGATACGGATATTATCATTGGTACCAAGTTTGGTTATGCCGTTCGCTTTAATCAATCAGCTGTTCGTGGCATGAGCCGTATCGCGACAGGTGTCCGAGGAGTCAATCTTCGTGAGGGTGACACAGTAGTTGGTGCTAGCGTGATTACAAACCAAGACGAAGTTCTTATCATCACTGAAAAAGGATATGGTAAACGTACACTTGCTACTGAATATCCTACTAAAGGCCGTGGTGGTAAAGGGATGAAGACAGCCAATGTTGCTGAGAAGAATGGTCCTCTGGCAGGTCTTCTTACTGTTAAAGGAGATGAAGACCTGATGATTATCACAGATACAGGTGTCATGATCCGTACTAACGTTGCCAATATTTCACAAACGGGACGCTCAACTATGGGAGTTAAGGTGATGCGTCTAGATCAGGATGCTAAGATTGTGACCTTTACAACGGTTGCTGCGGCAGAAAAAGAAGAAGTTGGGACTGAAATTGAAACAGAAGGTGAAGTATAATGTCTCATAAAAAAACGAAAAATAAGAAGAATAAGCGCAGAAATCTATTTATTAATATTTTAGCAGGTTTCTTAATTCTTTTATCGCTAGCTTTAATTTTTAATTCAAAGATTCGTGATCTCTTTTTGGTCTGGAATACCAATAAATACCAAGTCAATCAAGTAACTAAGGAAAATATAGATGAAAATCTAAAAACCGAAGGGAATTTTGATTTTGACTCTGTTAAGTCTATTTCATCCGAAGCTGTACTGGCTTCACAATGGGATGCTCAGAAACTTCCCGTTATTGGAGGTATTGCTATTCCCGAAGTGGAGATAAACTTACCGATTTTTAAAGGTTTGGATAATGTAAACTTGTTCTACGGAGCAGGGACCATGAAACCAGATCAAAAAATGGGAGAAGGGAACTATTCTCTAGCAAGTCACCATATCTTTACTGCTGAAAATGCCAGTCAAATGCTCTTCTCACCTTTGGTCAATGCCAAATCGGGTATGAAAATTTATCTGACGGATAAGGATAAAGTTTATACTTATGAGATTACAGAAGTAAAACGTGTTACACCAGACCGTGTAGACGAAATCGATGATCGTATTGGTGTGCAGGAGATTACTTTGGTTACTTGTGTTGATTATAATGAGACCGAGCGTATAATCGTCAAAGGAATCTTCAAAGACTCAAAGGCTTATTCTGAGACTTCTGAGGATATTTTGAAGGCCTTTAATCAACCGTATAGACAACGATATTAAGAATGAATGAACCAGTGAAGTGCTATTTCACTGGTTTTTTATATGAACAAATAGAATCAAAATAGTTCATATGAAAAAGGTTTGTAAGCCTTACGATATAGATTTTTAAGATAAATATTTTAGAAATTTACGGAAAACGCTTTCTAGAAAACAAGAATTATGTTATAATTATCACAAATAAAAGTTTAGGAGTTTTTTATGGTCTCTTCAGAATTTATTTCAAAGATTGAATTTGCTTGTAAGAAGAAAGAAAGTCTTTATAGCCAAAGTAAGTTTAAGTATGCGATTCGTTCCATGTTTGCAGGTGCCTTTCTAACATTTAGTACAGCTGCGGGTGCAGTTGGGGCTGACTTGATTAATAAGATCGCTCCAGGTAGTGGACGTTTTCTCTTCCCATTTGTTTTTGCTTGGGGATTGGCCTACATTGTTTTCTTGAATGCTGAGCTGGTAACTTCAAATATGATGTTTTTGACAGCTGGTAGTTTCTTGAAAAAAATTTCTTGGAGAAAAACAGCTGAGATTTTACTTTACTGTACCTTGTTCAATCTCATCGGAGCTTTGATAGCAGGTTGGGGATTTGCCCACTCAGCAGCCTATGCAAATCTAACACATGATAGCTTCATTTCAGGGGTTGTAGAGATGAAGTTAGGTCGTTCAAATGAGTTAGTCTTACTTGAAGGTATTTTAGCCAATATCTTTGTAAACATTGCCATTCTTTCATTTGTTTTGGTGAAAGACGGAGGCGCCAAACTTTGGCTTGTCTTATCAGCAATTTACATGTTTGTATTCTTAACAAACGAACACATTGCTGCGAACTTTGCTTCTTTTGCGATTGTTAAGTTTAGTGTTGCTGCTGATTCAATTGCTAACTTTGACATACCTAATATTCTTCGTCACTGGGGTGTAACCTTTGTCGGAAACTTTATCGGAGGAGGTCTCTTGATGGGCTTGCCATACGCTTTCCTCAACAAAAACGAAGATACTTATGTAGATTAAAGAAATGAGCACGAGTGAATCGTGCTTTTTTGTTTGATGTGTAAGACTAGTCATAGTTGTTCCTTATATCAAAATATAGAAAAACGGTATTGGAAAAGACTAGCCCAAGATGATACAATATCCCTAATGAAGCTATTTGGAGGTCGTCTTATGACTCGTGATTTTAAATTTGAAACCCTACAATTACATGCTGGGCAAGTAGTTGATCCAGCAACTAAGTCTCGTGCAGTACCGATTTATCAAACAACATCCTTCGTTTTTGATGACACGCAAGAAGGTGCCGATTTGTTTGCCTTGAGAAAACCAGGGAACATTTATACTCGTATCACAAACCCTACAACAGCAGCCTTTGAGGAAAGAATTGCTGCTCTTGAAGGTGGTGTTGGAGCGCTAGCGACAGCATCAGGTATGGCTGCTGTAACCTACACTATTTTGGCGCTTGCTCACGCAGGTGACCATGTGGTGGCTGCGTCAACTATTTACGGTGGGACCTTCAACCTCTTGAAAGAAACCCTTCCTCGTTATGGAATCACAACAACCTTTGTGGATGTGGATAATTTGGAAGAAGTGGAAGCAGCTATCAATGACAATACAAAGCTTGTCTTGATTGAAACCTTGGGGAATCCCTTGATTAACATTCCTGACTTAGAAAAATTGGCTGAGATTGCGCATAAACACAAGATTCCTCTCGTTTCAGACAACACTTTTGCCACACCATATTTGATTAACGTCTTCTCTCACGGTGTAGATATTTCCATTCACTCAGCAACTAAGTTTATCGGTGGGCATGGTACGACTATTGGAGGAGTGATTGTTGATAGCGGTCGTTTTGACTGGGCAGCTTCAGGGAAGTTCCCTCAATTTGTTGAGGAAGACCCAAGTTACCACAACTTGAGCTATACTCGTGATGTGGGTGCAGCAGCCTTTATTATCGCTGTTCGTGTTCAATTGCTCCGTGATACAGGTGCTGCCTTGTCACCATTTAATGCCTTTCTCTTGCTCCAAGGGCTTGAAACTCTCTCTCTTCGTGTCGAACGCCATGTGCAAAATGCAGAGAAAATTGTTGATTTCCTTGTCAACCATCCTAAGGTAGAAAAAGTCAACTATCCAAAACTAGCTGACAGTCCATATCATGCCTTGGCTGAGAAATATCTGCCAAAAGGTGTTGGTTCAATCTTTACCTTCCATGTTAAAGGCGGAGAGGCAGAAGCTCGCAAGGTGATTGATAATTTGGAAATCTTCTCTGACCTTGCAAACGTGGCAGATGCCAAATCTCTTGTTGTCCATCCTGCGACAACCACCCACGGTCAGTTGTCAGAAAAGGATCTAGAAGCAGCAGGTGTCACACCAAACCAAATCCGCTTGTCTATCGGACTTGAAAATGTAGAGGATTTGATTGAAGATTTGCGTTTGGCCTTGGAAAAAATTTAAAGTAACTGATATAAACAGTGGGTTTCGACTCACTGTTTTTGATTTTCCCTCAGGCATGATATAATGGTTACAGAAGTCTAGAAAGAGGAAAGTTATGAACGAAATTAAATGTCCCAACTGTGGGGAAGTCTTTACAGTAAATGAGAGTCAGTATGCCGAACTCTTATCCCAAGTGAGAACGGCTGAGTTTGATAAGGAACTGCACGATCGAATGAAGCAGGAGCTGGCCTTAGCTGAGCAAAAGGCCATGAATGAGCAACAGTCTAAACTGGCTCAGAAGGATCAAGAAATTGTGCAATTACAGAGTCAAATCCAAAACTTTGATACAGAGAAAGAACTGGCTAAGAAAGAGGTTGAACAAACCAGTCATCAGGCTTTATTGGCAAAGGACAAGGAAGTACAGGACTTGGAAAACCAATTGGCTACCTTGCGTTTAGAACATGAAAATCAACTGCAAAAGACCCTTTCTAACCTTGAAAAAGAGCGCGATCAGGTCAAAAACCAGCTCCTTTTACAAGAAAAGGAAAATGAGTTATCTCTAGCTTCCCTCAAGCAAAATTACGAAGCCCAGCTCAAGGCGGCTAGTGAACAGGTCGAGTTCTATAAGAATTTCAAAGCCCAACAATCCACAAAAGCTATCGGGGAAAGTTTGGAACAGTATGCAGAGAGTGAGTTTAACAAGGTTCGTAGTTTTGCCTTTCCAAATGCCTACTTTGAGAAGGATAACAAGGTTTCTGCGCGAGGATCTAAGGGGGACTTTATCTTCCGTGATTTTGATGAAAATGGTCTAGAATTCATTTCCATCATGTTTGAAATGAAAAACGAAGCGGATGGGACGGAGAAGAAGCATAAGAATGCAGATTTTTACAAGGAATTGGACAAGGACCGTCGGGAAAAGAACTGCGAGTATGCGGTTTTAGTGACCATGCTTGAGGCAGATAATGACTACTTTAACACTGGGATTGTGGACGTCAGTCATGAGTATGAAAAGATGTATGTGGTTCGTCCTCAATTCTTTATTCAGTTGATTGGGCTCTTGCGTAATGCAGCGCTTAATTCTCTAAAATACAAGCAGGAGTTGGCCTTGGTTCGCGAGCAAAATATCGATATTACGCATTTTGAGGAAGATTTGGATGCCTTTAAACTAGCTTTTGCCAAGAACTACAACTCTGCTTCGACCAACTTTGGCAAAGCTATTGATGAAATCGACAAGGCCATCAAACGCATGGAAGAGGTCAAGAAGTTCCTAACCACATCCGAAAACCAACTCCGCCTCGCAAACAATAAGTTGGAAGATGTTTCGGTTAAAAAATTGACCCGAAAAAATCCAACCATGAAAGCGAAGTTTGATGCCTTGAAGGGAGAATAGAAAGCAGTGGCAAATGAATTATTAGTATTGAATACTGAAGAAGTAAATGAGTCTGAAAATTTAAATTATGACGAATTAGAAGAACTATTGGAACAGCAATTTACAATGGAGTTTTCTAATCTCGAAAAATTAGAAATAGAATGTAAAGAAATTAGTTCACCAGATAAACTAGGAGATGTTATTTTAGATGAAATCTGGGATCAATTTGCGAATCAAATTGGCTTAGATATGACAAGTGATACTCTTCTTAAGCAGTATAATGATAATAACCCTAATGGCTATACAAAAAAAGAAGGTAGTAAGATACTAAAAGATACAAGGTATACTGATGCAAATAATGCTATGAAAGAAAAGCAAAAATCAGGAAACTTGAAGGATGAATACACCGGAAAAACATTAAAAGTAAATGAAAAAGCTAATTTAGATCACGTTGTAGCACGTAAACAAATTTTTGAAAATCCTTGGAGAAAGATTGCTGATATAGAAACTGCGGATTTAGCAAACAAATCAGAAAATCTTGCTGCAACAAACGAATCACTTAATAAAAGTAAAGGAGCAAAATCCAATAGTGAATATATAAAGAATAGAGAACTGAGGGAAAAAGAACTTAGGAATCAAGTTCAAAGAGCCAATGAGAAAATTGATAAGATGAATATCTCAGATGCCGAAAAGCGAAATCTTAAAGCTGAAAATAATAAAAGATTAAATGATAAATTAGCTGCCGATTCGAAGAAAATGCTCAAATCTGAAAAAACAGCGAAGAAAGCTATTAATAAGGATATTGCAAAGAAAGCTTCTGTAAGAATGGCGAACAAGGCAGGTAAAGATGCAGTTAAAGCTATGTTTATTGCAGCATTATTTGGGATGTTGAAGGAAATTATGAATGCTTTAGTGAGGTATTTTAAAGCAAAAAAACAATCTTTTGATACATTTATAGAGGAAATGAAAAAAGCACTTCATTCATTTTTTGGCAAAATCAAAGATTTTATTAAAGTAGGTGTAGATAGTTTTGTTGGAAGCATTGTTGGAGAAATTATCGGCGCATTTAACCAGAAATTACAAAAACTTCCAAACTTGATTAAACAATTATTTGGTTCTATCAGAGAAAGCATTTCTTATTTATCTAACCCAGAAAATCAAACACATTCTACAGCAATTAAGATAGCTCACATTTCAAAAATTATTACTTCTGCACTAGTAGGTGTAGGTGCAATGTTTTTAGGAGAATATTTTGAAAAGTATTTATTAACAATATCAGGAATGCAAACTCTAATACCATTATTAGGGACCATTGCAAATATCTTAGGCATGTTTTTGGCGAGTTTATTGACAGGTATATTAGGTGCTGTAATTATTAATAGACTTGATCAATTTATTTCAAAAAAATTAATTGAGGAAAATCAAAAGAAACAAGCTAATAAGAAAAACGAATTGTTAAGAATTCAGGATGTTCAAATTTTTGTTGCCGAGCAAAATGTTGCTGTTAAGCGAAATGATATATTCATTAAGATGGCTAAGAACCATCAAAAACTAAGAGAACTTCTTGGTAATGTTCAAGAGGAGTTTTCTAATTCAAAGATTGATTTCAAACAGCGATTATTAGCTAACGAAATGTACTTTGATGAAAAGCAAAGTGAACTTGAAGAAATGCAAAGTGCATTAAACGATTTACTATAGGAGAATGTTATGTCAGAAGAATTAGAGATTCAGGTTTTAGCAAAGTCTGAAAGATTTAATGAAAAAAAAGAAGCGTTGAAAGCTTTTAGTGAAGAAATTCCAGAACAATCAGATTTACCGACTGTCCCACAAGACGATCCTATGCTAGGATTTATTGGTATGGAATATGATGTTAAAGGTAAGGATTTAAATGCTCTCACCGATGCTGTTCAAAATAGAATGATTGAACAAAACAAGCATATTAAAAAGATTATTCAGGAATTTAATACCATTTATGAAACTTTCCAAATATTGGATGATGAGTATATTCAAAGTATTTCAAAGTCTTTGATTGCAGCCAAAGAGGCAAATGATAAAGCTATGCAGGGATTGCACGAGATAGAAGAATATCAAACTGGTAATAAAAAACTATTAGATGACGTTTTTAACCAGAATAAAGATTTAATTGATATATTGAAGAAACATCATAAAAAGCTAGAAGAGTTAGAACAACTTGAAGAGAAGCAAAGTGAAATTCAAATTGAAATTGATACTTTAAAAGCGAATCTAAAAACATTAGTGAAAATAGAAAATAGTTTTAACGATTTGCATTTACAAGTTGAAGAAAAACAAAATAATTTTAAAAATTTCCTTGATGAAATCAATAATAAATCAATAACAGAGAGAGATAATCTAAAGTTAATTGTTGAAAGTCTTGAAACAAAACTAGAAGAGAAACAAAAAGAGATTGTTTTTCTAAGAAAAGGATTCTATACTCTTGTAGTCGCTGTTGTTTTAATAGTATTATTTCTATTGTTTAAAGGAATGTAGATGATTAGTGAAACTTATTTAAAGTTGTTAAAATCAGAAGTGAAGAAAATTGATGATTTAACAAATAGTACTTATGAATTAGAAGTAATTCTTCAAGATATTGTTGATAATGTTAAAAATGCTGACTTAGAGTTTATAAAACGATTAGGAAACTTAACTACTAAAGAGACATTCTCTACAATCAAAGATAAGCAAACTAGCATATTGGAATTATTGTATAAATATCTTGGCTCTAGAGTTATTGATACAAATTATTTGATTTTGAAAGAAACAAATAATAAATCATTTGAAGCATTAGCAAATGATTTAAAGTCATTAATAGGTTTAGAAAATGTGAAGAAAGAGATTGAAGATCTAGTCGCATTTAATAAAGTTCAGCAAAGTAGAGAAAAAATCGGTCTTAAAAAAACAAATAGAACGATGCATATGGCGTTTTTAGGTAATCCAGGTACTGGTAAAACTACTGTGGCTAGAATCGTTGGGAATATGTACCGGTCATTAGGAATATTAAGTAAAGGCCACTTTATTGAGGCAAGTAGAACAGACTTAATAGCAGAATATCAAGGACAAACGGCTTCTAAAGTTAAGAGATTGATACAAAAAGCCAAAGGTGGTGTATTGTTTATTGATGAAGCATATAGTATTACTGAAAACGATAAAAGTGATAGTTATGGTCGAGAGTGTTTAACTGAGTTAACTAAAGCATTAGAAGACTATCGAGATGATTTGGTGGTTATTGTTGCTGGATATGATGAATTGATGAAAAAATTTTTTGAATCTAATCCTGGGTTAAAATCAAGATTTAATTATTTTATTACGTTTGAAGATTATACTGTGGACCAAATGTTTGACATTTTTCTTTCACATTGTAAAAATGAAGAATACATTTTGCATGATTCTGCAAAAGAAACATTAAAAAAATATTTAGAATTACATAGTAACAATCCTGAAAATAAAAATGCAAATGGGCGATTTGTAAGAAATGTATTTGATAGGATAGTTATGAACCAAGCAAGAAGATTAGCCACATTATCTTTTGTTACAAAAGATAATTACATTACAATTCTTGAAGAAGATATTTCATGAATGAAATCAGAAAGCAACACATGAACGGTATTATCAACTTAAAAAAAGAAGCGGGGATGACCTCGCATGATGCGGTTTTTAAGCTGCGTAAGATTTTGGGAACCAAGAAAATTGGTCATGGTGGGACCTTGGATCCGGATGTAGTGGGAGTTCTGCCAATCGCGGTTGGCAAGGCAACCCGTATGGTCGAATTTATGCAGGACGAGGGCAAGGTCTATGAGGGGGAAATCACTCTAGGTTATTCAACGACGACTGAGGATGCCAGTGGAGAAGTGATCGCAGAGACCCCTGTTTTGTCGCTCTTGGATGAAACCATTGTCGATGAAGCGATTGCTAGTCTGACTGGGCCTATCACTCAGATTCCACCTATGTACTCGGCTGTCAAGGTTAATGGTCGCAAGCTCTATGAGTATGCGCGTGCAGGTCAGGAAGTGGAGCGTCCAGAACGTCAGGTGACTATTTATCAATTTGAACGGACAAGTCCGATTTCTTATGAGAGCGAACTTGCGCGTTTTACCTTTCGTGTGAAATGCAGTAAGGGGACTTATATCCGTACCTTATCGGTTGATTTAGGTAAGAAGCTGGGTTATGCGGCCCATATGTCCCACCTAACACGTACTAGTGCAGCTGGTTTGCAGTTAGAAGATGCCTTGACTTTGAAAGAAATTGCTGAAAAAGTGGAGGCTGGTCAACTGGACTTTCTCCATCCTCTAGAGATTGGTACAGGGGACCTTGTCAAAGTTATCCTAACTCCAGAAGAGGCTACAGAAGTGCGGTTTGGTCGTTTTATCGAGCTAGACCAAACAGACCAAGAACTGGCTGCCTTTGAGGGAGATACATTGCTAGCCATTCTAGAAAAAAGGGGCAATTTCTACAAACCAAGGAAGGTTTTTAGCTAGTTTCACTAGATTGTGGGGATAGATTGATGTTTCCCCTAGACTATCCAAAATCAGACTATAAATTTTGCAAAAAATGTGATAGAATAGACGACGGATAAAAAAACGGAGGATAGCATGCAAAATAGACCAATCATTATCGGAGTGACAGGTGGTTCTGGTGGTGGTAAGACCAGTGTTTCAAGAGCCATTTTATCTCATTTTCCTGATGAAAAGATTTCCATGATTGAGCATGATTCATACTACAAGGATCAGTCTCACTTGACCTTTGAAGAGCGTGTCAAAACCAACTACGACCATCCTTTTGCCTTTGATACAGACTTGATGATCGAGCAGATTAAGGAATTGTTGGCAGGGCGCCCGGTGGACATTCCAACTTATGACTATACAGAGCATACACGGAGTAGCAAGGCCTATCGTCAGGAGCCTCAGGATGTCTTTATCGTTGAGGGGATTTTGGTCTTGGAGGATAAGCGTCTGCGCGATTTGATGGATATCAAGATTTTTGTGGATACAGATGATGACGTGCGTATTATTCGTCGTATCAAGCGTGATATGGAAGAGCGTGGCCGTAGTCTAGATAGCGTTATTGATCAGTATTTGGGTGTGGTCAAACCTATGTACCACCAGTTTATCGAGCCAACCAAGCGTTATGCTGATATCGTCATTCCTGAAGGGGTCAGCAATACCGTTGCTATTGACCTTTTGACGACCAAGATTGCAAAGATTTTGGAAGAAGCGAGAAACAGCAAATAATCAGATGAGGAGGCCTAGCCTCCTTTTTCTATTTTTCCTTTAGTTTCAGTAGGAAAAAGGTGATTTTTAAGCATGTTTTTGGTATAATAATACCCATGGAAAAGCAAGAAAATGAATAGTAGGTGGAGATGGAAAAGTATTTATCGGTAACAACTTTGACCAAGTATCTGAAAATGAAATTCGATAAAGACCCTTACTTGGAACGGGTCTATTTAACTGGTCAAGTTTCCAACTTTCGTAAACGACCTACTCACCAATATTTTTCCCTAAAAGATGACAATGCAGTTATTCAAGCGACCATCTGGTCTGGGATTTATCAGAAATTAGGCTTTGACCTGGAAGAAGGTATGAAGATTAATGTGATTGGGCGTGTGCAGGTCTATGAACCAAGCGGTAGCTACTCTATCATCATTGAGAAAGCTGAGCCTGATGGGGTTGGGGCGCTAGCGATTCAGTTTGAACAACTCAAGAAGAAACTGACAGAAGAAGGTCTGTTTCAAGAGAGATTCAAGCAACCTCTTCCCCAATTTTCTAAGAAAATCGGTGTGGTAACCAGTCGCAGTGGAGCCGTTATTCGAGATATTATCACGACTGTCAGCAGACGTTTTCCTGGTGTTGATATCCTTCTCTATCCGACCAAGGTACAAGGTGATGGAGCTGCGGAGGAAATTGCTCGAAATATTGCGCGTGCCAATCAACGTGAGGACCTAGATGTTCTCATTATTGGTCGTGGTGGGGGTTCCATCGAGGATCTCTGGGCCTTTAACGAAGAGATCGTGGTACGGGCTATTTTTGAATCCCGTTTGCCCATCATCTCTAGTGTTGGTCATGAGACGGATGTGACCTTGGCGGATTTTGTGGCAGATAGACGGGCTGCGACGCCAACAGCTGCGGCTGAATTGGCAACGCCTGTGACCAAGTTGGATCTCTTGAGCCATTTACAAAATCAAGAAAAACGGATGGCAACAGCAGTCCGAAATGTCCTATCTAAGAAACAAGAAGCTCTGAAAAAATGCAGTCAGTCAGTTATCTTTAGACAGCCAGAGCGCTTGTATGATGGTTATTTGCAACGGTTAGATCAACTACAACTGCGCTTAAAACAAAGTTTGCGAACACGGATTTCTGATAACAGACAACTAGTCCAAGCAAGGACGCATCGACTGGTCCAACTATCACCTATTACCAAAATCCAGCGTTATCAAGACCGTCTAGGTCAGTTGGACAAGCTCCTACGCAGCCAAATGGCGCTGGTTTATGATGCCAAGGTTGCTGAAGTCAAGCGACTTTCAGAAGCTTTGATGATGTTGGATACCAGTCGAATCGTGGCTCGTGGTTATGCAATTGTCAAAAAAGAAGAGTCCGTAGTCGATTCTGTTGAGATGTTGAATAAAAAAGATCAAGTGACGCTTTTGATGCGAGATGGTCAAGTAGAATTAGAGGTTAAAGATGTCAAAACAAAAGAAATTTGAGGAAAATCTAGCAGAACTGGAGACCATTGTCCAAAGTTTAGAAAATGGTGAAATTGCTTTAGAAGATGCGATTGCTGCCTTTCAAAAGGGAATGGTCTTGTCAAAAGAGCTCCAAGCGACGCTGGACAAGGCTGAAAAGACCTTGGTTAAGGTCATGCAAGAAGACGGGACAGAAAGTGATTTTGAATGAAGAAGCAAGAAAAATTAGCTCTTGTTGAATCGGCTTTGGAAGATTTTTATGGAGACCAGCAGTTTGCCTCTAGTTTGCGAGAGTCTGTTCTCTATTCCATTCATGCTGGTGGCAAGCGTATTCGCCCTTTTCTTTTGCTAGAAGTTTTGGAATCCCTGAAAGTGGTTATCCAACCAGCTCATGCGCAGGTAGCCGCGGCCTTGGAAATGATTCATACAGGGAGCTTGATTCACGATGACCTTCCTGCTATGGATGATGACGATTACCGTCGAGGGCGTTTAACCAATCATAAGAAATTTGGCGAAGCGATGGCAATATTGGCAGGAGACGCCTTGTTCCTAGATCCCTATGCCTTGATAGCGCAGGCAGATTTATCAAGTCAGATCAAGGTGGATTTGATTGCCAACTTATCCCTTGCTTCAGGGAGTCTAGGTATGGTGGCAGGGCAGGTTTTAGATATGGAAGGCGAACACCAGCATTTATCCTTGGAAGAACTTCAGACCATTCATGCCAATAAGACTGGAAAATTACTAGCTTATCCTTTCCAAGCAGCTGCTATCATTGCGGAATTGGAACCAGAAATCCAAGCAAAATTGAAAACTGTGGGTGAATTGATTGGGCTGGCCTTTCAAGTTCGAGATGATGTGCTGGATGTGACAGCTAGTTTTGAGGAAATCGGCAAGACTCCACAAAAGGATTTGCAGGCTGAAAAATCAACCTATCCAGCCTTGCTGGGTTTGGAGGAGGCCATTGCTTTTTGTAACCAAACCTTGGATCAAGCTAATGCCAAGTTAGAAGAAATTGCCCAGCAAGTCAGCTTTGAAACAGAGCCGATTGTGAAAGTAGTAGAAAGTTTGAGAATCAATGGCTAAGGAAAGAGTGGATGTACTAGCTTATAAACAGGGCTTGTTTGAAACGCGAGAACAGGCTAAACGCGGTGTCATGGCTGGTCTAGTTGTAGCAGTCCTCAATGGGGAGCGTTTTGACAAGCCAGGAGAGAAAATCCCAGATGACACTGATCTAAAACTCAAGGGTGAAAAACTCAAGTATGTTAGCCGTGGTGGTTTGAAATTAGAAAAAGCCTTGCAGGTCTTTGGGTTGTCAGTTGATGGAGCGACCACGATTGATATCGGTGCTTCCACTGGAGGATTTACTGACGTCATGTTGCAAAATGGTGCTGAGTTAGTCTTTGCAGTCGATGTTGGTACCAATCAGTTGGCTTGGAAATTACGTCAAGACCCACGGGTTGTCAGCATGGAGCAGTTCAATTTCCGCTATGCTGAAAAGACTGATTTTGAGCAGGAACCGAGCTTTGCCAGTATTGATGTGAGTTTCATTTCCCTCAGTCTGATTTTACCTGCCTTGCACCGTGTCTTGGCTGATCAAGGTCAGGTCGTGGCTCTGGTTAAGCCCCAGTTTGAAGCAGGTCGTGAGCAGATTGGAAAGAATGGAATCATTCGCGATGCCAAGGTTCATCAACATGTCCTTGAATCTGTCACTGCTATGGCAGTTGAACAAGGTTTTTCAGTGTTTGGATTAGACTATTCACCAATCCAAGGTGGACATGGAAACATCGAATTTTTGGCATATTTGAAAAAGGAAGATGGAGCAAGTAACCAAGTTGCTCCTGAAATAGAAAAAGTTGTAGAGAGAGCACATAGAGAATTTAAAGATGAATAAAAAAGAGAGACTTGAAAAAATTAGAAGATTTGTTACAGATTATCAAATTGGGACTCAGGAAGAAATCGTTGAGCACTTAAAGGAAGCAGGTATTTCTGCTACGCAAGCCACTGTCTCAAGGGACATCAAGGAGCTTGGGATTGTTAAAATTCCTTTGAAGAACAACACCTATATCTATGAGTTGCCAAAATCAGTCGTCAAAAGTTTGCAGTTGGCTGAGGACAATATTGTGAGTTCTGAGTTAATGGGAAATATGATCAATCTTGCTGTCATTCCTGGAAATACTATTTTTGTGAAGAGTCAGTTGGTTGAAGCATTTTCTGAACAGATTTTTAGCTGTCTAGCTGATGATGATTCTATCTTAATTGTAGCTAGAACAGCAGAGGCAGCTGAGGAAATTGTTGAACAAGTCAAAAAATGGTAGGTCAGTATGTTACTTGAAATTTCGATAAAAAACTTTGCCATTATTGAGGCGATTTCACTCAATTTTGAAAAGGGTATGACTGTTTTGACCGGAGAAACGGGTGCTGGAAAGTCTATCATTATCGACGCTATGAATCTCATGTTGGGGGCTCGTGCAACGACAGATGTTATTCGTCACGGTGCGCCAAAGGCAGAGATTGAGGGACTTTTTTCGGTTGAAAATAGTCGCCTTTTACAGGAACTTTTTGATGAGCAAGGTTTAGAATTGGGGGATGAGATTATCATCCGTCGGGAAATTTTGCAAAATGGTCGTAGTGTTAGTCGCGTGAATGGTCAGATGGTCAATCTTTCTGTCTTGCGTGCCATTGGGCAACACCTTGTGGATATCCATGGTCAGCATGACCAAGAGGAGTTAATGCGTCCTCAACTGCACATCCAGATGTTGGATGAGTTTGGTGATGCTGCTTTCTTGGACTTGAAGGAGACCTATCAGACGAGCTTTGATGCCTATCGCAAAATGCGCAAGCAGGTTTTGGAAGTCAAGAAAAACCAGCAGGAACATAAGGCTCGTATTGAGATGTTGGAATTTCAAATGGCAGAGATTGAGGCAGCGAACTTACAGGCTGGTGAAGACTTAGCTCTCAACCAAGAACGAGATAAACTCCTCAATCATAAAAATATTGCGGATACGCTAACCAATGCCTACAGTATGCTGGACAATGAGGAATTCTCCAGTCTTGCTAATGTCCGTTCAGCCATGAATGACATGGAAAGTGTTGAAGAATACGACCCTGAATACCGTGAAATTTCAAGTTCTCTGTCTGAGACCTACTATGTTTTAGAAGATATTACAAAGCGTTTGGAAGATATTATTGAGGACTTGGATTTTGATGGCAATCGTCTCATGCAGGTTGAAAATCGCTTAGACCTTATAAATACTATTACACGCAAGTACGGTGGAACTGTGGACGATGTTTTGCTTTATTTTGCCAAGATTACGGAAGAGTACAATCTCTTGACTGGAAATAATCTTTCTTCCGAAGATATGGAAGCAGAACTCAAGAAATTGGAAGTTAATCTTGTTGATTTGGCAGGTCAGCTTGCATCTGCTCGCCATGATTTGGCCCAGCAGCTTGAGGCTGAGATTAAACAAGAACTTCAGGATCTCTATATGGAGAAGGCACAGTTCCAGGTTCGCTTTAGTAAGAGTAAATTCAGCCGTGAAGGAAATGAAACAGTTGGGTTTTATATTTCTACCAATCCAGGTGAAGACTTTAAACCCTTGGTCAAAGTTGCATCTGGTGGGGAATTATCCCGCCTCATGCTAGCTATTAAATCCGCCTTTTCTCGTAAAGAAGGCAAGACTAGTATTGTCTTTGATGAGGTGGATACGGGAGTTTCAGGTCGTGTGGCCCAAGCCATTGCGCAAAAGATTCATAAGATTGGTCAGCATGGTCAGGTTCTTGCTATTTCTCACCTTCCACAAGTGATTGCCATCGCGGATTATCAATTCTTTATTGAGAAGATTAGCGATGAGCACTCAACGGTGTCGACGGTTCGCCTTTTGACTTTAGAAGAGCGAGTAGAGGAAGTAGCTAAGATGTTGGCTGGGGAAAATGTAACCGAAGCTGCCCTTACCCAAGCCAGAGAATTATTGCAAACGAGGATGAAATAAATGACAGACTATTATGTAATTGGAGATGTTCACGGAAAGGCAGGTATGCTAGAAGATCTGCTCAAGACCTGGGATGGTCAAACTCAGTTGCTCTTTCTAGGGGATTTGATTGACCGAGGTGAAGACAGTCGCCGTGTTCTAGAGATGGTCAAAGACTTGGTCGACAATCAAGGAGCTATTTGTTTATCAGGTAACCATGAGTATATGTTTCTGACTTGGCTTGATGACCCAGAAGAAAGCTATGACCATTATCGTCGCAATGGTGGTGATACAACCATTAACTCAATTTTAGGTCGTCCCTTGGATGCACCAGTTGATGGCGTAGAAGATGCCAAGCGTGTTGCGACTGAAGCGGCAGACTTGGTCGAATTTATTCGTCAAATGCCATTTGTGGTAGAGACAGACAAATATATCTTTGTTCACGCAGGTATTGATTTGACCTTGGATGATTGGCATGAAACGACTGATTACAAGAAAGTCTGGCTCAGAAAGCCATTCCACGAAGCCGAAAATCATACTGGGAAAATCATTGTCTTTGGGCATACACCAGTTTATGGTTTGCTAAAGCAAGACCGAGGTACTGCTGAGCTTTGGATAACAGAGGATGGCAAGATTGGCATGGATGGAGGAGCTGTCTATGGTGGTGTCTTGCATGGGATTGTCTTTACTGACCAAGGAATGACAGAACACCACTTTATCGAGAATGATGGTTTTGTTGCCGAAGATTAGTACTCCTAGCAGGGTATGGTCTTGTCAAAATGTTAAAAACAATTTATAATTAATAGATACCCTGAAAGGAAGAGCATCATGAACTTAGAAGATTTGAAAAAACGACAGGAGAAAATCCGAAACTTCTCTATTATCGCCCATATTGACCACGGGAAATCAACGCTAGCAGACCGCATTTTGGAAAAGACGGAGACCGTTTCTAGTCGTGAAATGCAGGCCCAGCTTTTGGATAGTATGGATCTTGAACGTGAACGTGGGATTACCATTAAGTTGAATGCCATTGAGCTCAATTACACTGCAAAAGATGGCGAAACCTATATTTTCCACTTGATTGACACGCCAGGGCACGTGGACTTTACCTATGAAGTGTCGCGTTCGCTAGCTGCCTGTGAAGGAGCGATTTTGGTGGTTGATGCGGCTCAAGGGATTGAAGCGCAAACTCTTGCTAACGTTTATCTAGCCTTGGACAATGATTTGGAAATTCTGCCCGTCATTAACAAGATTGACCTACCAGCAGCCGATCCTGAGCGCGTTCGTACAGAGATTGAGGATGTCATTGGACTAGATGCCAGCGAAGCGGTCTTAGCATCAGCCAAAGCTGGTATTGGTATCGAAGAGATTCTTGAGCAAATCGTAGAGAAAGTGCCAGCCCCAACTGGTGATGTTTCAGCTCCACTCAAAGCCTTGATTTTCGACTCAGTTTATGATGCTTACCGTGGGGTTATCCTCCAAGTTCGTGTCATGGACGGAGTTGTTAAACCTGGCGATAAGATTCAACTCATGAGCAATGGAAAGACCTTTGATGTGACGGAGGTCGGAATTTTCACACCGAAAGCTGTTGGGCGTGATTTCCTAGCCACAGGTGACGTTGGTTATATTGCGGCTTCTATCAAGACGGTTCAAGACACGCGTGTCGGAGATACAGTGACCCTAGCAAGCAATCCTGCAGCAGAACCGCTAGATGGCTACAAGCAAATGAATCCTATGGTCTTTGCAGGACTTTACCCAATTGAGTCAAACAAGTACAATGACCTACGTGAAGCCTTAGAAAAATTGCAGCTCAACGATGCTAGCTTGCAGTTTGAACCAGAAACATCTCAGGCCCTTGGATTTGGTTTCCGTTGTGGATTCCTTGGACTCCTCCATATGGATGTTATCCAAGAGCGTTTAGAGCGCGAGTTCAACATTGACCTCATTATGACAGCTCCGTCTGTTATCTATAAGGTTAATCAAACTGACGGTGAGTCTATGGATGTCTCTAACCCATCAGAGTTTCCAGATCCAACTAAGATTGCGACCATTGAAGAACCTTATGTCAAGGCTCAGATTATGGTACCACAGGAGTTTGTTGGAGCGGTGATGGAACTGGCTCAGCGGAAACGTGGGGATTTTGTGACTATGGATTATATTGATGACAATCGTGTCAATGTCATCTATCAAATTCCACTTGCTGAAATCGTATTTGACTTTTTTGATAAGCTCAAGTCTTCGACGCGTGGTTATGCAAGCTTTGACTATGAATTGTCAGAGTATCGCCCATCTAAGCTGGTCAAAATGGACATCCTTCTCAATGGTGATAAGGTCGATGCTCTTAGCTTTATCGTCCACAAGGACTTTGCCTACGAACGCGGGAAACTCATCGTTGATAAGCTCAAGAAAATCATCCCTCGTCAACAGTTTGAGGTGCCGATTCAAGCAGCTATTGGACACAAAATTGTGGCTCGTACGGATATCAAGGCCCTTCGTAAAAACGTACTTGCCAAGTGTTATGGTGGTGACGTTTCGCGTAAACGCAAACTCCTTGAAAAACAAAAAGCTGGTAAGAAACGCATGAAAGCTATCGGATCAGTAGAAGTACCACAAGAAGCCTTCCTTAGCGTCTTAAGCATGGATGAAGAATAGAAATAAAAAAACTCTTGAAGATTTTTCAAGAGTTTTTGCTTTAAATGTGAGCTATAAAATCGTAAACTAACTGAATCGATTAGGTTAGAATTTGACAGAAGTCCTTATTTTTCTTATAATGCAGATGGAAAGGTGGTAGGATGAAAAGATTATTAATTTTAGGTACTGTAGTTACTATTAGTGCTTTTTTAGCTTCATGCTCCAATAAATCGCAAACAGCAACCGAAGAAAGTTCGACTGCGGTTGTTAGGTCTTCTAGCAGTCAGGAAACAAGTAGCTCTAGCTCTGCTGTTTCTGAAGCGAAAAAGGAAGAGACGCAAATCATCGGTTCGAATGAATATGGTTTTGTCAAGGTACCCAAATCATGGGTTCAATTCCATGAAGTAGAAGGTGGAAATGATATACAGTATAGTGATGGAACAGATATCAACATTGTTACGCTGAATACCTTCAAGGCTGAGCAGTTCAATATCAGCGAAGAAGAATATGCTAAACTGGATGTTGTGAATGTCTCATCTAGTATTTTAACTTCCAAAGAACAAAGCTCTGATTTCAGTAAGGTTTGGGGCTCCAAATCGACCATTGGAGGCTATGAAGCCTATGTTGTCAATGCAATTGCTAAGTCAGGGAAATACCTCGTTACCTGGGTTTTCCGATCA
>NZ_AJRH01000016.1:0-35561 GCF_000297015.1 Streptococcus sp. GMD6S
CTTCATAGACCAAATAAACTGTAACCAGTTTTGTAATAGAAGCAATTTCTACAGGCTGATTTGCATCTTTTTCATAGAGGATTTTTCCAGTTGTAGCCTCGACAGCAATAGCATGTTTAGCAGCAACATCAAACTCCTGAGCAGAAACAGTAGAAGCTGTTCCAAGAACTAAAAGTGTCATAAAAGATAAAATTATTTTTTTCATATTAGCTTTATTTTATCATAAAGAAAAAAAATATTCTCGTTTTTTTACTAAAGCCATCTTATCTTTTTCAGAAATATGGTAAAATAGAGAGAAGGAGGATACCTATGTTCCGCAGAAACAAATTATTTTTTTGGACAGCTGAAATTTTATTATTAACACTGATTTTCTATCTTTGGAGAGAAATGGGAGCCATCATTACTCCCTTCGTGACAGTTGTGAATACCATCATGATTCCATTTTTGCTTGGTGGATTTTTTTACTACATTACAAATCCAGTCGTTACTTTCTTAGAAAAGAGATGTAAGATCAATCGTCTAATTGGTGTCTTGGTCACTCTTTGTGCCTTGATTGGTGCTATCGTTGTAGGGGTCGTTTATCTCTTGCCGATTTTGATTAATCAGTTGACCAGCTTGATTATTTCTAGTCAAAACATCTATAGTAGACTACAAGATTTGATCATCGATTTGTCCATGAATCCAGTCTTCCAAAATATTGATATTCAACAAACAATTCAACAACTTAATCTCTCCTATGTGGATATCCTCCAGAATATCCTTAATAGCGTCAGCAACAGTTTAGGAAGCGTTCTTTCAGCCTTGTTTAGTACAGTTCTTATTCTCATTATGACCCCTGTATTCTTGATTTATTTCTTGTTGGATGGTCATAAGTTGCTACCAATGTTGGAACGTACCGTCTTAAAGCATGACAAATTGAATCTTTCTAGCCTTTTAACCAATCTCAATACAACCATAGCGCGCTATATCAGTGGAATTGCGATTGATGCGGTTATTATTGGATGTTTAGCCTATATTGGCTATAGCGTTATCGGATTAAAGTACGCCCTAGTTTTTGCTATTTTCTCTGGAATCGCAAATTTAATTCCTTATGTTGGTCCAAGTATTGGTTTAATTCCAATGGTGATTGCCAATGTGTTTACAGATCCTCATCGTATGTTGATTGCGGTTGCTTATATGCTTATTATTCAGCAGATTGATGGAAATGTTCTCTATCCACGTATCGTTGGAGGGGTTATGAAAGTGCATCCGATTACGATCTTGGTGCTCCTTTTACTGTCAAGTAATATCTACGGTGTCATAGGGATGGTCGTAGCAGTGCCTACTTATTCTATTTTTAAAGAAATTACTAAGTTCCTAGCGAAATTATATGAAAACCATAAAGAAGCTAAGGAACTGGAAAAAACAGAATCAAATTAAAATCAGGGAGACCTGATTTTTTTGTTGAAAGTACTATCTTCCAAACAAAATAAGTTTGAATTCATATTGCCATAAAGAAGCAGAAGAACAGGATTTGATAAGATTTAGATTAATTCACAAAATATGTGTAAAACACTTGCAATTTAGCAGAAATTTGATAAAATAGTAAGGAAAGTTAGACTGTATTGCCTACTGTCTATCTATAAAATATATTTTATTGGAGGCTTTTACTCAAATGGCAAAAGAAAAATACGATCGTAGTAAACCACACGTTAACATTGGTACTATCGGACACGTTGACCACGGTAAAACTACTTTGACTGCAGCTATCACAACTGTATTGGCACGTCGCTTGCCTTCAGCAGTTAACCAACCTAAAGACTATGCGTCTATCGATGCTGCTCCAGAAGAACGCGAACGCGGTATCACTATCAACACTGCGCACGTTGAGTACGAAACTGAAAAACGTCACTACGCTCACATCGACGCTCCAGGACACGCGGACTACGTTAAAAACATGATCACTGGTGCCGCTCAAATGGACGGAGCTATCCTTGTAGTAGCTTCAACTGACGGACCAATGCCACAAACTCGTGAGCACATCCTTCTTTCACGTCAGGTTGGTGTTAAACACCTTATCGTCTTCATGAACAAAATTGACTTGGTAGACGACGAAGAATTGCTTGAATTGGTTGAAATGGAAATCCGTGACCTCTTGTCAGAATACGACTTCCCAGGTGACGATCTTCCAGTTATCCAAGGTTCAGCTCTTAAAGCTCTTGAAGGTGACTCTAAATACGAAGACATCATCATGGAATTGATGAACACTGTTGATGAGTACATCCCAGAACCAGAACGTGACACTGAAAAACCATTGCTTCTTCCAGTCGAGGACGTATTCTCAATCACTGGACGTGGTACAGTTGCTTCAGGACGTATCGACCGTGGTACTGTTCGTGTCAACGACGAAATCGAAATCGTTGGTATCAAAGAAGAAACTCAAAAAGCAGTTGTTACTGGTGTTGAAATGTTCCGTAAACAACTTGACGAAGGTCTTGCTGGAGATAACGTAGGTGTCCTTCTTCGTGGTGTTCAACGTGACGAAATCGAACGTGGACAAGTTATCGCTAAACCAGGTTCAATCAACCCACACACTAAATTTAAAGGTGAAGTCTACATCCTTACTAAAGAAGAAGGTGGACGTCACACTCCATTCTTCAACAACTACCGTCCACAATTCTACTTCCGTACTACTGACGTTACAGGTTCAATCGAACTTCCTGCAGGTACTGAAATGGTAATGCCTGGTGATAACGTGACTATCGACGTTGAGTTGATCCACCCAATCGCCGTAGAACAAGGTACTACATTCTCTATCCGTGAGGGTGGACGTACTGTTGGTTCAGGTATGGTTACAGAAATCGAAGCTTAATTCGATTAAGTTCCCAGAAGAACAATTATTTAAGTCAGACACTAAAAGAATCTTGCCTTGCAAGGTTCTTTTTTTCTTCTTCTTACTCTATTTGAAGTGCTTCTACTCTAGCAGTATAATCGTTTTTTTGGTATAATAAAAGTTATGGAAATCGAAAAAACCAATCGTATGAACGCCCTTTTTGAATTTTATGCGGCGCTTTTGACAGACAAGCAGATGAACTATATTGAACTCTATTATGCTGATGATTATAGTCTTGCTGAGATTGCTGAAGAGTTCGGTGTCAGTCGTCAAGCTGTTTATGACAATATCAAGCGGACAGAAAAGATTCTAGAAGATTATGAGATGAAACTGCACATGTATTCGGACTACATTGTCCGCAGTCAGATTTTTGACCAGATTTTGGAGCGTTATCCCAAGGATGACTTTCTGCAGGAGCAGATAGAAATTTTAACAAGTATTGATAATAGAGAATAAGAGGAAGAAAAATGGCATTTGAAAGTTTAACAGAACGTTTACAGAACGTCTTTAAAAATTTACGTAAAAAAGGAAAAATATCTGAGGCGGATGTCCAAGAAGCAACCAAAGAGATTCGTTTGGCCTTGCTTGAAGCCGACGTTGCCTTGCCTGTTGTAAAGGACTTTATCAAGAAGGTTCGTGAACGTGCAGTCGGACACGAGGTCATTGATACCCTCAATCCTGCCCAACAGATTATCAAAATCGTGGATGAGGAACTGACAGCCGTTTTAGGTTCCGACACGGCTGAGATTATCAAGTCACCAAAAATTCCAACCATTATCATGATGGTCGGGTTGCAGGGAGCTGGTAAAACAACATTTGCTGGTAAGCTGGCTAATAAACTCAAGAAGGAAGAAAATGCACGTCCTTTGATGATTGCTGCGGATATTTACCGCCCAGCCGCCATCGACCAGTTGAAAACACTTGGACAGCAGATTGATGTTCCAGTCTTTGCTCTTGGAACAGAAGTACCAGCTGTTGAGATTGTCCGTCAAGGTTTGGAGCAAGCGCAAGCCAATCACAACGACTATGTCTTGATCGATACGGCAGGGCGTTTACAAATCGATGAACTTCTCATGAATGAGCTTCGTGATGTTAAAGCACTGGCTCAACCAAACGAAATCCTCCTTGTCATTGATGCCATGATCGGTCAGGAAGCGGCCAATGTCGCCCGTGAGTTTAATGCTCAGTTGGAAGTGACTGGGGTTATCCTTACCAAGATTGATGGGGATACTCGTGGTGGTGCAGCCTTGTCTGTTCGCCACATCACTGGTAAACCTATCAAGTTCACTGGTACGGGTGAAAAGATTACAGATATCGAAACCTTCCACCCAGATCGTATGTCAAGCCGTATCCTTGGTATGGGAGATATGCTGACCCTGATTGAGAAAGCTTCTCAAGAATACGATGAGCAAAAAGCCCTTGAAATGGCTGAGAAGATGCGTGAAAACACATTTGATTTCAATGATTTCATTGATCAATTGGATCAGGTGCAAAATATGGGGCCAATGGAAGACTTACTCAAGATGATTCCAGGTATGGCTAACAATCCAGCCCTTCAAAATATGAAGGTGGATGAGCGCCAGATTGCGCGCAAACGTGCCATTGTGTCTTCCATGACACCTGAGGAGCGTGAAAATCCTGATTTGTTAAATCCAAGTCGTCGCCGCCGTATTGCTGCTGGTTCTGGAAATACCTTTGTCGAAGTCAATAAATTTATCAAGGACTTTAATCAGGCTAAACAGCTCATGCAAGGTGTCATGTCTGGGGATATGAACAAGATGATGAAGCAGATGGGCATCAATCCCAATAACCTTCCAAAAAATATGCCAAATATGGGAGGGATGGATATGTCTGCCCTTGAAGGCATGATGGGACAAGGTGGCATGCCGGATATGTCAGGTCTCGGAGGAGCAGGCATGCCAGATATGAGCCAGATGTTCGGTGGTGGACTTAAAGGTAAAATCGGTGAATTTGCCATGAAACAGTCTATGAAACGCATGGCCAACAAAATGAAAAAAGCGAAGAAAAAACGCAAATAAAAAAGGAAAGCAGAAGTGCTTACCTTAAAAAGAACTCTGAATCCGATTCAGAGTTCTTTTGTGTTTGATTGGTTTATTCCCACTCAACAGTTGCAGGTGGTTTACTTGTAATGTCGTAGACGATACGGTTAACGTGATCCACTTCATTTACGATACGTACAGAGATTTTTTGAAGGACTTCCCAAGGAATCTTGGCAAAGTCAGCTGTCATACCATCGATAGAAGTAATGGCACGAATGGCGATGGTGTAGTCATAAGTACGACCGTCACCCATAACACCGACTGAACGAACGCCTGTGTTGACAGTAAAGTATTGCCAGATATCGCGGTCAAGACCAGCTTTAGCGATTTCTTCGCGAAGGATAGCATCAGACTCACGAACAGTTTCTAGTTTTTCTTCAGTGATTTCACCCATGACACGGATAGCAAGTCCTGGTCCTGGGAATGGTTGGCGCCATACGATGTGGTCTGGCATACCAAGCTCTGTACCGAGGGCACGGACTTCGTCTTTATAAAGAGTGTTCAATGGTTCAATCAGTTCAAACTGCATGTCTTCTGGAAGACCACCCACGTTGTGGTGTGATTTGATGGTTTGAGCAGTATCAGTTCCAGACTCAATCACATCAGTGTATAGTGTTCCTTGAGCAAGGAATTTCACATCTTTGAGCTTGCTTGCTTCGTCATCAAATACATAAACAAACTCATTACCGATGATTTTACGTTTTTGTTCAGGGTCAGAAACACCTGCAAGTTTGTCAAGGAAGCGTTTTGCAGCGTCTGTTTTGACGATATTCAACCCAAACTTACCACCAAGCATGTCCATAACTTGGTCTGCTTCCCCTTTACGGAGAAGACCGTGGTCTACAAAGATACAGATTAATTGATCACCAATCGCTTTTTGAAGAAGAACTCCAACAACAGAAGAGTCAACACCACCTGATAGACCTAGAAGAACACGCTTGTCACCTACAGTTTCACGGATTTTCTTGATCTGCATATCGATGAAGTTGTCCATTGACCAGTCACCCTTAGCTTTACAGATGTTAAGGGCAAAGTTGCGAAGGATATCATTCCCGTATACAGAATGGCGAACTTCTGGGTGGAATTGGA
Organism: Streptococcus sp. GMD6S; assembly: GCF_000297015.1. Next base: position 6,022 of record NZ_AJRH01000016.1, read on the forward strand.
TACCATAGATGTGCTTGTCAGGGTTTTCAATAGCTGCATAAGGACAGTCAGCAGATGTTCCAGTACGAACAAAATCAGCTGGAATCTCTGTAACCGCATCACCGTGGCTCATCAAAACAATTTGTTCTTCTGGTGTACCTTCAAAGAGGGCAGAAGGAGTGTGAGTAAGTGGTGATTGGCCATACTCGCGATTACCAGCATCACCTGCAGGGACAACCTTTCCTCCAAGTTTGTGAGTAAGAAGTTGCATACCATAGCAGATTCCCAAAATTGGAATGCCCAGTTCAAAAATTTCTGGATCAATATCAAATGAATCCTCTTCATAAACAGAGTTTGGTCCACCAGAGAGGATGATCCCTACAGGGTTAATCGCACGAACCTCTGCGGCTGAGATTTTATGGCTTTTTAGCTCTGAAAAAACACCGATTTCACGAATACGGCGTGAAATCAGCTGGTTGTATTGGCTACCATAGTCCAGCACGATGATTTTTTCGACATCTTGCAAATCAGTTGAAATGTTGCTCATCTTTTTCCTTTCTCAAAAGAAATATCTTTTTCAATATTCTATCACAAATAGGGGCGAATTACCAACTAAACAAGGCAAAGTTTGACTTTTTCTTAGCAAATACGGTACAATGGAGAAAATAAAGAAAAGAAGTGAGAATCATGTTACCAGCTTATATGAAAATCCACGATCAGATCAAGAAGGATATAGATGAGCATCATTGGAAAATCGGAGAGAGACTTCCAAGTGAGCGAGATTTAGCGGAACAGTTTCAAGTTAGCCGGATGACATTACGCCAGGCTATCTCTCTCTTGGTTGAGGAAGGAGTTTTGGAGCGTCGTGTAGGAAGTGGGACTTTTGTCTCTAGCACTCGTGTCCAAGAAAAAATGCGGGGGACGACTAGTTTTACAGAGATTGTTAAATCTCAGGGGAAAGTACCTTCCAGCCATCTCATTTCTTACAGAAGAACCATTCCAAATGAACAAGAGGTCGCTAAGCTAGGGATTACTCCAACAGAGAATATTATCCGCATGGAACGGGTGCGTTACGCTGACCAAGTTCCGCTAGTCTATGAAGTCGCATCCATTCCTGAGAAATTTATTAAGGATTTCAAAAAAGAAGAAATCACCAGTCACTTCTTCCAAACCTTGCAACAACATGGCTATCGGATTGGCAAATCCCAACAGACCATTTATGCAAGATTGGCTAAGGAAAAGATTGCTCACTATCTAGAAGTCGAAAAGGGGCATGCCATTTTAGCCTTGACTCAGGTCTCTTATCTTGAAGATGGGACGGCTTTCGAGTATGTAAAGAGTCAATACGTGGGCGAACGCTTTGAATTTTATCTTGAAAATAACTAGTCTAGAAAGGCTAGTTTTTTGTTTTAGAAAAGATTAGAATTGTCAAAACAATCTGTCTAGGCTTGATTTTATCCATTATTTACTATAAAATGAGAAGGAAAAACGTCAAACTTTTATATTGCAAATAGGAGAAAAAATGACAAAAACATTAAAACGTCCTGAGGTTTTATCACCTGCAGGGACTTTAGAGAAGCTGAAAGTAGCTGTTCAATATGGTGCGGACGCAGTCTTCATCGGCGGACAGGCCTATGGTCTTCGTAGCCGTGCAGGAAACTTCACCTTTGAACAGATGGAAGAAGGCGTGCAGTTTGCTGCTAAGTACGGTGCCAAGGTCTATGTGGCTGCTAACATGGTTATGCACGAAGGAAATGAAGCTGGTGCTGGAGAATGGTTCCGTAAGTTGCGTGACATTGGGATTGCCGCAGTTATCGTGTCAGATCCAGCCTTGATTATGATTGCAGCAACAGAAGCACCAGGTCTTGAAATACACCTCTCTACCCAAGCCAGTGCGACCAACTATGAAACTCTTGAGTTCTGGAAAGAACTTGGGCTAACTCGCGTGGTTTTGGCCCGTGAAGTTTCAATGGAAGAATTGGCAGAGATTCGCAAACGCACTGATGTTGAGATTGAGGCCTTTGTCCATGGAGCTATGTGTATTTCTTACTCAGGTCGCTGTACGCTCTCAAACCACATGAGTATGCGTGATGCCAACCGTGGTGGTTGTTCACAGTCTTGCCGTTGGAAATACGACCTCTACGACATGCCATTTGGCCAAGAACGTAAGAGTCTTAAAGGTGAAATCCCAGAAGAATTTTCGATGTCAGCCGTTGACATGTCCATGATTGACCATATTCCAGATATGATCGAAAACGGTGTAGACAGTCTCAAGATTGAAGGTCGTATGAAGTCGATCCACTATGTTTCAACTGTGACCAACTGTTACAAGGCGGCTGTAGATGCTTATCTCGAAAGTCCCGAGAAATTTGAAGCCATCAAACAGGACTTGGTAGACGAGATGTGGAAGGTTGCCCAACGTGAATTGGCAACAGGTTTCTACTACGGTACACCGTCTGAAAACGAACAGTTGTTTGGCGCTCGTCGTAAAATTCCTGAATACAAGTTTGTCGCTGAAGTGGTTTCGTATGATGATGCGACTCAAACGGCAACCATTCGTCAACGGAATGTTATCAATGAAGGAGACCAAGTTGAGTTTTACGGACCAGGTTTCCGACATTTTGAAACTTATATCGAAGATCTTCATGATGCCAAGGGCAATAAAATAGACCGTGCTCCAAATCCAATGGAACTCTTGACAATCAAGGTTCCACAACCTGTTCAAGTAGGGGATATGGTCCGCGCTCTCAAGGAAGGGCTCATCAACCTCTATAAGGAAGACGGGACAAGTGTTACAGTTCGTGCCTAGATAAGGAAAAGGGAATGATACAAGCTCAAGGTTTATTGGTAGATGATGAAAGCAGATGTGTTCATTATCATAGTGAAAAGGATATTGTTTCACTCCAATGTTATGAATGCAAAAAATACTACGCATGCTATCAGTGTCACAATACTATGGAGACACATGTTTTTTCTCCCTATCCCTTGGCGCTTTTTGAGGATCGACCAATCTTATGTGGGGGTTGTAAGAGGACAATGACTTTCCAAGAATACCAAAAACAGATGGCTTGTCCTTACTGCAGTGCACCATTTAATCCAGGTTGTAAACAACACTATTCCTACTATTTTAAATAAAATGAATCGATCCAAGTTCTTAACTTGGATTTTTCAGTTTGTTTCAGAAAATAGAGTAAAATCAAGAAAAATTCGCAATCTAAAATGGAAAAACTTTCTATAGAATGGGGTAAAAACAGCAAAAATAGAAATAAATCATATGAAACGCTTTCAATGTTAGTAAAAAGTTGACAAAAACAAATTTTAGGACTAAACTAAGGAAGTAAATTTAAATAAAAAGGAGAATTCATCATGAATTTAACATTTTTCGGTCTATGTCTTGCCTGTATGGGTGTATCCCTTGCAGAAGGATTTTTGATGAACGGTTTGTTCAAGTCTGCAGCACGCCAACCAGACATCATCCCACAATTGCGTAGTTTGATGATCATGGGGATTGCCTTTATCGAAGGAACATTCTTTGTAACCTTGGCGATGTCATTTGTCATTAAATAGACAACTCTATTTAGAAATGGAGGTGTCAAACCATGGAAGAAAGTTTGAATCCAACCGTTAATATTGGACCAATATCCTTTGATTTGACCCTGCTTGCCATGTCTCTTGTAACTGTTTTGATGGTTTTTGCCTTTGTCTACTGGGCAAGTCGTAAAATGACCATCCGTCCAAAGGGCAAACAAAATGCTCTTGAGATGATTTACGACTTTGTGATTGGTTTTACCAAACCAAACATTGGAGAATCATACATCAAGGATTATTCCTTATTTCTGTTTTCTCTATTTCTGTTTATCTTGGTTGCCAATAATATCGGCTTAATGGCAAAAGTACAAACAACAAACGGTTATAACTTGTGGACTTCCCCAACAGCCAACCTTGGATACGATTTATCCCTATCATTCTTGATCACTTTGATCGCCCATGTAGAAGGAGTTCGTCGTAGAGGCGTTAAAGAATATTTGAGAGCATTTGTTACACCTGGCTTTATGACTCCGATGAACATTTTAGAAGAGTTCACCAATTTTGCTTCCTTGGCGATTCGGATCTACGGAAATATTTTTGCCGGTGAGGTCTTAGCTGGATTGCTATTAGCCTTGTCACAAAATGCTTTGTATTGGTATCCTTTTGCCTTTATCGCAAACATGTTATGGACAGCCTTTTCGATTTTCATTTCATGTATTCAAGCCTATGTCTTTACCATGTTGTCATCGATGTACATTGGTAAGAAGATAAATGCTGGGGAAGAGTAAGTAGAGGAGGATTAGAAGATGGATTTAACTATTAGTACCATTATTGGTGACTTTATTCTTATCGCTGGTTCCTTCCTTTTATTAATTTTTTTAGTGAAAAAATATGCCTGGGGAAATCTTACCAATATTTTAGATGAACGTGCTGAAAAAATTTCTTCAGATATTGACGGAGCAGAAGCTGCCCGTAAGAAGGCCGAAGAACTCGCTAGCAAACGTGAAGCTGAGTTGGCAGGTAGCCGTTCGGAAGCTAAGACAATTATCGAGAATGCAAAGGAAACAGCTGAGAAAAGTAGAGCTGACATCTTGGCTGAGGCGAAACTGGAAGCAGGACGCTTGAAAGAAAAAGCTAACCAAGAAATTGCTCAAAATAAAGCGGAAGCTTTACAAAGCGTTAAGGGTGAGGTAGCAGATTTGACGATTAGTCTCGCTGGTAAAATCATCTCACAAAACCTTGACGGACAAGCCCATAAAGAACTCATTGATCAGTACATCGATCAGCTAGGAGAAGCTTAATGGACAAAAAGACAGTAAAGGTAATTGAAAAATACAGCATGCCTTTTGTCCAATTGGTGATTGAAAAGGGAGAAGAAGACCGTATCTTTTCTGACTTAGCTCAAATCAAGCAAGTCGCAGAAGAAACAGACTTGCCTTCTTTTTTAGGTCAAGTGGCAGTAGGTGAGTCGGATAAGGAAAAAACCGTTCGTTTCTTCCAAGACTCAGTGTCACCATTAATGCAAAACTTTTTTCAGGTGCTGCTATACAATCACAGAGCAAATTTATTTTATGAAGTAATTGTAGATTGTTTGAGTCGACTTGAAAAAGAAACGAATCGATTTGAAGTAACGATTGCCTCCGCTCATCCATTAACAGATGACCAGAAGGCGCGATTGCTTCCTTTGATTGAGAAAAAAATGTCTCTGAAAGTTCGGACTATCAAAGAACAAATCGATGAAAGTCTCATTGGTGGTTTTGTCATTTTTGCCAATCACAAGACAATTGATGTGAGTATTAAACAGCAACTTCGTGTTGTTAAAGAAAATTTGAAATAGAAAGTGGTGTTCTTTTGGCAATTAACGCACAAGAAATCAGCGCTTTAATTAAGCAACAAATTGAAAATTTCAAACCCATTTTTGATGTGACTGAAACTGGTGTTGTAACCTATATCGGGGACGGTATTGCGCGTGCCCACGGCCTTGAAAATGCCATGAGTGGAGAGCTCTTGATTTTTGAAAACGGCTCTTATGGTATGGCGCAAAACTTGGAATCAACAGACGTTGGGATCATCATTCTCGGTGACTTCACGGATATCCGTGAAGGAGACACTATCCGTCGCACGGGTAAAATCATGGAAGTTCCTGTCGGTGATAACTTGATTGGACGTGTTGTGGATCCACTTGGTCGTCCCGTTGATGGTCTCGGAGAAATCCATACTGACAAGACTCGTCCAGTAGAAGCACCAGCTCCTGGTGTTATGGAGCGTAAGTCTGTATCAGAACCATTGCAAACAGGTTTGAAAGCTATTGACGCCCTTGTACCGATTGGTCGTGGTCAGCGTGAGCTGATCATTGGTGACCGTCAGACAGGGAAAACAACCATTGCAATCGATACCATCTTGAACCAAAAAGGGCAAGATATGATATGTATCTATGTAGCGATTGGACAAAAAGAATCAACAGTTCGTACACAAGTAGAAACACTTCGTCAGTACGGTGCCTTGGATTACACAATCGTTGTGACAGCCTCAGCTTCACAACCTTCTCCATTACTCTTCCTTGCTCCATATGCAGGGGTCGCTATGGCAGAAGAATTCATGTACCAAGGCAAGCATGTTTTGATCGTTTATGATGACCTATCTAAACAAGCGGTAGCTTATCGTGAACTTTCTCTCTTGCTCCGTCGTCCACCAGGTCGTGAGGCCTTCCCAGGGGATGTCTTCTACCTTCACAGCCGTTTGCTTGAGCGCTCAGCCAAAGTTTCTGACGAGCTTGGTGGTGGATCAATCACAGCCCTACCATTTATTGAGACGCAAGCAGGAGATATCTCTGCCTATATCGCAACCAACGTGATTTCTATCACTGACGGACAAATCTTCCTTGGAGATGGACTCTTTAACGCAGGTATTCGCCCAGCTATTGATGCGGGTTCATCTGTATCTCGTGTAGGTGGTTCTGCTCAGATTAAAGCCATGAAGAAGGTTGCTGGTACTCTTCGTATCGACCTTGCTTCATACCGTGAGTTAGAAGCCTTCACTAAGTTCGGTTCGGACTTGGATGCGGCTACTCAAGCTAAGTTGAATCGTGGTCGTCGTACGGTAGAAGTATTGAAACAACCTGTTCACAAGCCTTTGCCTGTTGAGAAACAAGTGACGATCCTGTATGCTTTGACACACGGATTCTTGGATACAGTTCCTGTAAATGACATTGTTCGTTTTGAGGAAGAGTTCCATGCCTTCTTTGATGCACAACATCCAGAGATTTTGGAAACCATTCGTGAAACAAAAGACTTGCCAGAAGAAGCAGTCTTGGATGCTGCGATTACAGAGTTTCTCAATCAATCCAGCTTCCAATAAGAATAGAGGTGTCAGATGGCAGTATCTCTAAATGATATTAAAACAAAAATCGCCTCAACAAAAAATACTAGTCAAATCACTAATGCCATGCAAATGGTATCGGCTGCCAAGTTAGGTCGCTCTGAAGAAGCAGCACGCAATTTTCAAGTTTATGCTCAGAAGGTTCGTAAGCTTTTGACGGATATTCTACATGGTAACGGATCTGGTGGCTCTACCAATCCAATGCTCATTAGTCGTCCAGTTAAGAAAACAGGCTATATCGTTATTACTTCAGACCGTGGCTTGGTTGGAGGTTATAATGCTTCCATCCTTAAAGCTGTGATGGAGCTGAAAGAAGAATATCATCCAAATGGTGATGACTTTGAAGTTATCTGTATTGGTGGTATGGGGGCTGATTTCTTTAAGGCTCGTGGCATTCAACCAATCTATGAATTGCGGGGCTTGGCCGACCAACCAAGTTTTGATGAAGTTCGTAAAATTATTTCAAAAACGATTGAGATGTACCAAAATGAACTCTTTGATGAACTTTATGTTTGCTATAATCACCACGTCAATACGCTTACCAGCCAAATGCGTGTGGAGCAAATGCTTCCGATTGTTGACCTCGATCCAAATGAAGCAGATGAGGAGTATAGCTTAACCTTTGAGTTGGAAACGAGCCGTGATGAGATTCTAGAGCAGTTGTTGCCACAGTATGCCGAAAGTATGATTTACGGGGCTATTATCGATGCCAAGACAGCTGAAAATGCCGCAGGTATGACAGCTATGCAGACAGCGACTGATAATGCCAAGAAAGTTATCAATGATTTGACTATCCAGTATAACCGTGCCAGACAGGCGGCGATTACACAAGAAATTACAGAAATCGTAGCGGGGGCTAGTGCCTTAGAATAAGGCTTTGCCTCCCTCGTATCAAAATGAACTTATACTCAATGAAAATTAAAGAGCAAACTAGGAAGCTAGCCGCAGGCTGTACTTGAGTACGGTAAGGCGACGCTGACGTGGTTTGAAGAGATTTTCGAAGAGTATTAGGACCTAGTTGAGCTAGGAACCGACAGTATCTTATATAGAATAGGAGAAGGAGATGAGTTCAGGTAAAATTGCTCAGGTTATCGGACCCGTTGTAGACGTTTTGTTTGCAGCTGGGGAACCACTTCCTGAGATTAACAATGCACTTGTCGTCTACAAAAATGACGAAAGAAAAACAAAAATCGTCCTTGAAGTAGCCTTGGAGTTGGGTGATGGTATGGTCCGTACGATCGCCATGGAATCAACAGATGGTTTGACTCGTGGAATGGAAGTTTTGGACACAGGTCGTCCAATCTCGGTTCCAGTAGGTAAAGAAACTTTGGGACGTGTCTTCAATGTTTTGGGAGATACCATTGACTTGGATGCTCCTTTTGCTGAAGACGCTGAGCGTCAGCCAATTCATAAAAAAGCTCCAACTTTTGATGAATTGTCTACCTCTTCTGAAATTCTTGAAACTGGGATTAAGGTTATCGACCTTCTTGCCCCATACCTTAAAGGGGGGAAAGTCGGACTCTTCGGTGGTGCCGGAGTTGGTAAAACCGTCTTAATCCAAGAATTGATTCACAACATTGCCCAAGAACATGGGGGTATTTCCGTATTTACCGGTGTTGGGGAACGTACTCGTGAAGGGAACGACCTTTACTGGGAAATGAAAGAATCAGGCGTTATCGAGAAAACAGCAATGGTATTTGGTCAGATGAATGAACCACCAGGAGCACGTATGCGTGTTGCCCTTACTGGCTTGACAATCGCTGAATACTTCCGTGATGTAGAAGGCCAAGACGTGCTTCTCTTTATTGACAATATCTTCCGTTTCACTCAGGCTGGTTCAGAAGTATCTGCCCTTTTGGGTCGGATGCCATCAGCCGTTGGATACCAACCAACACTTGCTACAGAAATGGGTCAATTGCAAGAGCGTATCACGTCAACTAAGAAGGGTTCTGTAACCTCTATCCAAGCCATCTATGTGCCTGCGGATGACTATACTGACCCAGCGCCAGCAACAGCCTTCGCTCACTTGGATTCAACGACTAACTTGGAACGTAAGTTGGTACAGTTGGGGATTTACCCAGCCGTTGACCCACTGGCTTCAAGCTCTCGTGCCTTGGCACCTGAGATTGTTGGTGAGGAGCACTATGCTGTAGCTGCGGAAGTTAAACGTGTTCTTCAACGTTACCATGAATTGCAAGATATCATTGCTATCCTTGGTATGGATGAACTCTCTGATGAAGAAAAGACCTTGGTTGCTCGTGCCCGTCGTATCCAGTTCTTCTTGTCTCAAAACTTTAACGTTGCAGAACAATTTACTGGTCAACCTGGTTCTTATGTGCCAGTAGCGGAAACAGTTCGTGGCTTTAAGGAAATCCTTGAAGGAAAACATGACCAGCTACCAGAAGATGCCTTCCGTGGTGTCGGTTCAATCGAAGACGTCATTGCTAAGGCAGAGAAAATGGGATTTTAAGAGGTGATCTATGGCTCATTTAACTGTCCAGATCGTGACACCAGATGGCCTCGTCTATGATCACCATGCCAGCTTTGTATCGGTACGAACTCTGGATGGTGAGATGGGGATCTTGCCACGACATGAAAATATGATTGCGGTTTTAGCGGTTGATGAAGTGAAGGTAAAACGTATCGATGATGATACTCATGTAAACTGGATTGCAGTGAACGGAGGAATTATCGAGATTGCTAATGATATCATTACCATTGTAGCAGACTCAGCAGAGCGTGCTCGTGATATCGATATCAGTCGTGCTGAACGTGCAAAACTTCGCGCTGAACGAGAAATCGAAGAAGCCCATGACAAGCATTTGATTGACCAAGAGCGTCGTGCAAAAATCGCATTGCAACGTGCTATCAACCGTATCAATGTCGGAAATAGACTATAAAAAAATGAACTTGAAACTCAAGTTCATTTTTTTTAATGTGGGAAGTTGATGCAGACTGCTTCAGGGACATGAAAGTCGTTAGAAAGTTCTGCAAGACGACCACTTTTAGGATTGCGTTTAAAGACGGTTGCGTTATCAGAATCTTGATGAACAGCAATGAGAAACTCTTGATCAGGAGTTAGGTCGAAATCACGTGGATTTTTACCATGACTTGGTACAATCTCTAATAATTCCAAGCTACCATCAGCGAGGATTGTATAGACTGCAATGGAATCATGACCTCGGTTAGATGCATAGAGGTATTTGCCATCTTTTGAAAGACGAATGGCAGCAGTAGCATTGAAGCCTTCGTATCCATCTGGTAAGGTTGAAATGACTTGCATGCGTTCAAATTCACCGACCCCATCATAAATCAAGACCTCGATAGTGCTATTAAGTTCGCAGATGAGATAGGCAATCTTATAGTGGTGGTGGAAAACGATGTGGCGAGCACCTGCTCCAGCTTGGCCGTGATAAGTGTGGAGCTTACTTAGTTTTCCTTCTGAACTAACATCGTAGGTCGTTACTTCATCCGTACCTAGATCACAGGTGACGAGGTACTGGTCAGGTGTTAGATCCGTAAAGTGTACATGTGGGGAAGTTTGGTTTTCATGAGGACCTTGTCCACTATGCTGATCTAGATCTGTTTGGATGAGGCTACCATCCGTTTGACGTTTATAAACGAGAACTTGACCTTTATGATAGTTGGCCCCATAAACGAGACCACGCTTTTCATCCACTGCCACATAACAATGGGGAGCGCCTTCTTCAACCACATGATTTAGCAAAGCGCCATCTGTCTTGTAAGCAGCGATTCCACCTAAGCCATCCTGGCTCCCTACAGTGTATAAGTGTTGCTGTTGGTCAAAGGCAAGGTAGGTCGGACTTGGTTCAGCAGCAAAGAGTTCAAGATTTGCAAGCTGGCCTGTTTCTGTATCAAAATCTGCCTTGTAAATCCCTTTAGATAAGCGACGAGTGTAAGTTCCAAAATAAACAGTTTCTTTCATGTCCATACCTCTTAATAATGATAAGTTCATTATACCACAAAATGGCAGTCATGAAGCATCAGATTCATCCATGTAAGCACTTTAAAAAAGAGTTATTTTAGTCTAAAAATGGTATAATGAGAGAATGACAGAAAGGATGTATTTATGGAACATAAAGAGAAACATTTTAGCCTATCTTGGTTTTTTAAGTGGTTTTTAGATAATAAAGCCATCACTGTATTTTTAGTAACTTTGTTACTGGGGCTAAACATTTTTATTCTAAGTAAGATTAGTTTTATTTTTTTACCAGTTTTGGATTTTCTAGGAGTTGTCATGTTGCCAGTTATTTTATCTGGTTTACTTTATTACCTCCTCAATCCGATTGTTGACTGGATGGAGAAGCACAAGATCAATCGTGTCCTTGCCATTAGTATTGTTTTTGTTGTTATTGGACTCTTTATCATTTGGGGGCTGGCAGTCGCAATTCCTAATCTGCAACGTCAAGTCTTAAATTTTGCGAAGAATGTGCCGACATACCTGGAAGATGCTGATAAGGTGATCAATGACCTTGTAACCAAACGCTTGCCAGATGATTTTAGACCACAGTTGGAGCAGGTTCTTTCCAATGTTTCTAGTGAGGCGACCATGTGGGCCAGCAAAATCTCTTCTCAAGCTGTTAACTGGGTTAGCGCCTTTATCAGTAGCGTTTCCCAGGTCATTGTTGCGGTTATTATCGTACCCTTCATGCTCTTTTATCTTTTGAGAGATGGGAAAGGCTTGCGAGATTACCTGACTAAATTCATCCCAAACAAGTTAAAAGAACCTGTCGGACAAGTTTTGTCAGATGTTAATAAACAGTTGTCAAACTATGTTAGAGGACAGGTTACAGTTGCTATTATCGTGGCAATTATGTTTATTATCTTCTTTAAGATTATTGGTCTCAGATATGCTGTGACTCTTGGAATTACGGCTGGTATCCTCAATCTAGTACCTTACCTGGGTAGTTTTCTAGCGATGTTGCCTGCTTTGGTTTTGGGCTTAATAGCGGGGCCTGTCATGCTTTTGAAAGTGATTATTGTCTTTATTGTTGAACAAACGATTGAAGGTCGCTTCGTTTCTCCGCTTATTTTAGGTAGTCAGCTAAACATTCATCCAATCAATGTCCTCTTTGTTCTCCTAACTTCAGGTTCTATGTTTGGTATTTGGGGAGTCTTGCTGGGAATCCCTGTCTATGCCTCTGCCAAGGTCGTTATTTCAGCTATCTTTAACTGGTACAAAAAAGTTAGCGGTCTGTATGAAGAAGAAGGGGAGGAAATCAAAAGTGAACAATAGTCAACGTATGCTCCAGGCTTTGGATGAACAGAATTTAACCAAAGCGGATCAGTATTTTCACAAAGCCCTCGAAACAGATTCAAGTGAGGTTCTTTACGAACTAGCAAACTATCTAGAGGGAGTTGGCTTTTATCCTCAAGCAAAAGAAATTTACCAACATATCGTTACAGAATTTGCAGAAGTGAATCTGAACTTAGCCAGCATTGCTAGTGAGGATGGCAATGTTGAGGAAGCCTTTGCTTACCTTGAGGAAATCACACCCGAAAGTGACTGGTACGTATCGGCCTTGGCCTTGAAGGCAGACCTCTATCAGTTGGAAGGATTGACAGATGTAGCACGTGAAAAGTTACTGGAAGCCTTAAACTACTCAGATGATGCCTTATTAGTTTTTGGTTTGGCTGAGTTGGATAGCGAGCTAGGAAATTATCAGGAAGCTATTCAGGGCTATGCTCAATTAGACAATCGCTCCATCTATGAGCAAACGGGTGTCTCAACCTATCAGCGAATTGGCTACGCTTATGCCCAGTTAGGTAAGTTTGAAGCTGCAACTGAATTCTTAGAAAAAGCTTTAGAATTAGAATACGATGACCAAACTGCCTTTGAACTGGCTAGTCTTTACTTTGATCAGGAAGAGTATCAAAAATCTGTTCTTTACTTTAAGCAGATTGATACCATCTCACCTGATTTTGAAGGATATGAGTATGGTTATAGTCAAGCCTTGTACAAGGAACATCAGGTGGAAGAGGCCCTTCGTATCGTTAAACAAGGTTTGGAGAAAAATCCGTTTGAAACTCGGCTCTTACTAGCTGCTTCACAGTTTTCGTATGAATTACATGATCCTAGTGGTGCTGAGCAGTTTCTTCTTACTGCAAAAGAAGATGCAGAGGATACAGAAGAAATTTTCCTTCGCCTTGCAACCATTTATATGGAACAAGAGCGGTATGAAGATATCATCGCTCTCCAAAGTCAAGAACCTGAAAATCTCTTGACCAAGTGGATGATTGCCCGTTCTTACCAGGAAATCGAGGATTTAGATAAGGCCTATGAGCTCTATCAGGAACTATCGCTTGATCTCAAGGATAATCCTGAATTTCTGGAGCAGTATACTTATCTCCTACGTGAATTGGGATATTTTGAAGAAGCCAAAGTGCAAGCTGAAGCTTATTTAAAACTCGTTCCAGATGATGTTCAAATGCAAGAACTCTTAGAAACACTTTAAGGATTTCTAATTTTTGTAAAATCTTATTAACAGAAACGAATGACTTTAAATGAATGATTTGAAAGACCTCATAGGTCTTTTCTTTTTTACTAATATAATATAAATGTTAGAGCTTCTTATAGCTAATTTAGATGAAGTTTTGAACGATGAAAGCCTGCTACACCCTATAAAATAAGAGTTTAAAGGTATGGTTTGAACATCGAACTACTATGAAATACTTGACAAATTTATATAAGAATATATAATAATAAATAGGGGAATCTATCCCCAAAAATAAAGGAGGCAAATGTTGTGAAAAAGATTAATAAAAAACTTTCTCATGCATTCATGGCGCTATTGTTAGTAGCTTCAGTATTTATCCCAGTACTAAGAACTAGCAATGTGGTTAAAGCTGCTGAACTATCATCTAGTAGCTATACGCTAACGACAGTACCGACAATTAACAATAATAAGTTAGTTGATGGTGCAGAGTATGGTGAAGGGAAATTTTACCTTCAAACCACTTACAAATTCGACAACTCAACAACGTTGAAGAATGGTGACTTTATGGTTTATAAAGTTCCAAATGAATTCAAAATTGAATCAGATTCAACTACTGAAATCTTTGGTAACGATGGAGTCACTAAGGTTGCTGAGTTAACGACAAATAAGTCTGCAAATACAGCGACTGTAACGGTAAGTAACGAAGATTATTTTTCTAACTTACCTGAAGAGAAACAAATTTCGGCCTTATTTACTGTTGTATGGGCTGATAATGTTGAACTCAATAAATCGTATCCAATCGACATTCCTGGAGCAGGAGTATACAATTTGACTCGTATTGTTCCAGATGAGGATCTAACAGGATTCACTAAATGGGGAGTTCAAGATACGAACGATCCAAATTATATTAATTGGTATATTCGCGTAAACAAATATGCCAATCCTTATGAAGGTGTTTCGATTCAAGATACAATCCCTGAAGGACAAGTATTAGCTAGTGAGATTACAGGTTACTACTTTACTGAATGGGGTAAAGATGAGCATCATCCTCTTTTGAATCCAAGTCACATTGTTGTTCAAGATTCTAATCACTTCACTATTACTCCAAATGGTAATGGTGATCTAACCAATCAAGGTTTGTATGTAGTTTATAAGACTCGTATCACCGCACCAGTTGATAATACAACAAAGAAAGCTTTCAATAACGTTAAAATTACGACTTCAACTGAAAACTTTGATGTAGAAGGTTTTGCACCATTAACCACAACTGAAGGTATTAGTTCAGGTTCACGTTCTACAGAAGTTTCATTTGAGGTTTCTAAGCAGTTAAAAGGAAAAGACTTAGCTGCTGAAGAATTTAGCTTCCAACTACTTGATCCAAACGGATCAGTTGTGGAAACTGTTAAGAATGATAAAGATGGCAAAGTGAAATTTAAAGCCGTTAAATTCTCTACAGTGGGTACTTATAAGTATCAAATCAAAGAAGTTAATGATCAAAAACCAGGTTTTGCTTACGATGATAAGACCATTAACGCAGAAGTTACTGTAACAGATGTTTATGGTGAGAAGTTTGCAAGTGTTAAATATGACAATAAAGTTTTTGTAAATTCGTATTCTGTTAAATCTGCAACAACTTCAATTACTGCTAAAAAAGTCCTAAATGGTAAAACTCTTGAGGCAGATAAATATGAATTTGAATTGAAAGAAGGCGACAAACTTGTAGCTACAGCTAAGAATGCTGCAGACGGAACAGTTGCTTTCCCAGCGATTGAATACACTGCTGCAGGAACTCACACGTATACTATCACTGAAAAAGATGGTGGTGAAGCTGGTGTAACTTATGATAAAAATGCTTATACAGTAACAGTAAAAGTTGTAGACAATGGTCAAGGTCAACTTGTAGCAACAGTTACAGGTAATAATCCAACCATCACAAATACTTATGCTGCTGAGACTCCGGGTTCTTCAGATAACAAACCTAAACAACCAGGAGAAACTAAAGAACTACCAAATACTGGTACATCTGAAATGACTATCTTGCTTACTGTTGTAGGAGTAGTACTTGCATTTGGTTCCATTCTCTTATTCCGTTTCAAAAAAGTTAAATAATCTAGTTGAAAAATCTTGATGCCTTTGCTATGGCATCATCAAAGAGCCACTTGTATGGATAGTAGAAATGATACTATTCTTATAAAGTGGTTCTTTTTTTATATCTCTAGAGGTAAGAAGTGAATGAGAGAAAACATAGTTCTGTATCAATGAAATCTTTATAGATATTTGTTAAAAAAATTTGATCATTGTTCTATCAGAATTAGAAGTTAACCCTATATTATCGTCTAGAATCCTTATAATTCTTTGAATTCTGTAAGATGATATTTCGCTCTTATTTCATATATAAAGGTGTATAGTTCAAGAATTATAGAATTTTTTTACAAAAACCCTTGCTAAATTGTTTATTTATGCTATAATAGGAACAATAATTTTTAGGAGGTGCAGTATGTCTTATATGTTTGAGATATTACCAAGTTTATTGAACGGTGCAAGTATGACACTTCAAGTCTTTGCTCTGGTCTTGATTTTTTCAATTCCTTTAGGTATTGTCGTTGCCTTTGCTTTACAAGTCCGCTGGAAACCCCTCCATTATCTGATTGACCTTTATATTTGGGTGATGCGAGGGACTCCCTTGCTCTTGCAATTAATCTTTATTTACTATGTTCTTCCTAGCATTGGGATACGTTTAGATCGTTTGCCTGCTGCTGTGATTGCTTTTGTACTGAACTATGCAGCCTACTTTGCTGAAATTTTTCGTGGAGGGATTGAAACCATTCCTAAAGGGCAGTATGAAGCTGCTAAAGTCTTGAAGTTTAGTCCATTTGACACAGTGCGCTATATCATTCTTCCTCAGGTTACAAAGATTGTCTTACCGAGTGTTTTTAATGAAATCATGAGTTTGGTCAAGGATACTTCTTTGGTCTATGCTTTGGGGATTTCAGATTTGATTTTGGCTAGTCGTACAGCAGCCAATCGAGATGCTAGTCTTGTTCCTATGTTTTTAGCTGGAGCGATTTATTTGATTATGATTGGTCTTGTAACCATTGTAGCGAAAAAACTTGAGAAGAAGTACAGTTATTACAGATAGGAGGATTGCTATGTTAGAATTACGAAACATCAACAAGGCCTTTGGTGGCAAACAAATCTTAACCAATTTCAGCCTATCAATTCCTGAAAAGCAAATCCTTGCAATCGTAGGTCCATCAGGAGGCGGAAAGACAACCCTATTACGTATGCTAGCTGGACTGGAAACCATCGATTCGGGGGAAATCTACTATAACGGCGAATCGCTAGCTATAGACGAACTAGAAAAGCGCAATCTTCTGGGATTTGTTTTCCAAGATTTTCAACTCTTTCCGCATTTGTCAGTTCTAGATAACTTAACCTTGTCGCCGATAAAAACGACGGGTATGGACAAGGAAGTTGCTGAGAAGAAGGCGCGTGGTTTGTTAGAACAACTTGGGTTAGCAGGACATGCAGATGCCTTTCCGTTCTCACTTTCAGGTGGGCAAAAACAACGGGTGGCCTTAGCTCGCGCTATGATGATAAACCCAGAAATTATTGGATATGATGAGCCTACATCAGCCTTAGATCCAGAATTGCGATTAGAAGTAGAAAAACTTATCCTTCAAAATAAAGAGCGTGGGATGACCCAGATTGTTGTGACCCACGATCTTCAGTTTGCGGAAAACATTGCTGATCAGATTCTTAAGGTTGATCCAAAGTAGGACTAGGAGGTGCCTATGAAGAGAAAGAAAATTGCCCTTGTACTTGCTCTGTTCTTTAGCTTCTTCCTGACGGCTTGTACTCAGAAGGCAAGTGATCCAAATCAGGATAATTGGGCCAAATATCAAAAGCAGGGAAGCATTACCATTGGCTTTGACAATACCTTTGTTCCTATGGGATTTGAGGAAAAGAATGGCCAGTATGCAGGCTTTGATATTGACCTGGCCCAAGCTGTTTCCGAAAAGCTAGGAATTCAGATTAAATTTCAACCCATCGACTGGGATATGAAAGAAACCGAGCTACAAAATGGTACCATTGATGCCATCTGGAATGGCTATACAGCAACAGATGAACGGAAAGAGAAGGTTGCTTTTACCATTCCTTACATGGAAAATCAACAAGTTTTGGTCTCTAAAAAGTCTCAAAACATCCACTCAGTTCAGGATATGACTGACAAAGTTTTAGGGGCCCAGGCTGGATCTTCTGGATATTTGAATTTTGAAGGACAACCCGAACTACTCAAGAATCGAGTGAAAGACCAGAAGGCCAATCAATACCAAAGTTTCAATGAAGCCTTAATTGATTTGAAAAACGATCGGATTGATGCCTTGTTGATTGACCGGGTATATGCCAATTATTATCTCCAGTCTGAAGGAATATTAAATGACTACAATGTCTTTTCAGCTGGATTTGAAAGTGAAGCTTTTGCAGTGGGTGTTAGACCTGCTGATAAAACCTTGCTAGCTGCTCTGAATCAAGCCTTTATCTCACTATACCAAGAAGGAAAATTTCAGGAAATCAGCCAGAAATGGTTTGGGGAAGATGTAGCCACCAGTCAAGTTAAAAATCAAGAATAAGAAAAGAGATTGAGTTTTTCCTCAGTCTCTTTTTGCATTGAAAAATCCTCTGGAAAGTACCAGAGGATAAGAGCTTATACTCAATGAAAATCAAAGAGCAAACTAGGAAGCTAGCTGCAGGCTTCTCAAAACACTGTTTTGAGGTTGTGGATATAACTGACGAAGTCAGTAACCATACATACGGCAAGGAAATGCTGACGCGGTTTGAAGAGATTTTCGAAGAGTATTATTTCATTGTTGGGAAGAGCAATACATCACGGATAGTAGTTGTATCAGTGAGGAGCATGCAGAGACGGTCGATACCGATACCCAAACCACCTGTTGGTGGCATACCGTATTCAAGGGCTTCAATGTAGTCGTAGTCAATACCAGTTGCTTCATCATCACCAAGCTCTTTAGCTTTAGCTTGAGCTTCAAAACGGCTGAGCTGGTCGATTGGGTCGTTCAACTCAGTAAAGGCATTACCGTACTCCTTAGTCATGATGAAGAGCTCGAAACGGTCAGTAAAGCGTTCGTCTTCAGGATTCTTCTTCGCGAGTGGAGATACTGCTACTGGATGTCCATAGACAAAGGTTGGTTGGATCAAGGTTTCTTCGACGAACTCTTCAAAGAAGGCATTGATGATGTGACCAACTTCAGTGTAGTGTTTCTCAACTGGAACTTTCTTCTCAGCAGCGATAGCTTTAGCTTCTTCGAAAGTCATATCTTGCCAGAAATCAACACCAGTAATTTCTTTGATAGCATCCACCATGTGAACACGTTTAAATGGTTCGTTGATCTTAATTTCAGTGCCCTGGTAGTTAACTGGACCATCACCCTTAACTACCTTAGCAGCGTGTTGGATAATACCTTCCGTCAAATCCATGATATCTTGGAAGTCTGCATAAGCTTGGTAAACTTCGATAGAAGTGAATTCAGGGTTGTGAGTAGCGTCCATTCCTTCGTTACGGAAGATACGGCCAATTTCATAGACACGTTCCATACCACCAACGATAAGGCGTTTCAAGTGAAGCTCAGTCGCGATACGAAGCACCATGTCAATGTTTTGGGCATTGTGGTGAGTGATAAATGGACGAGCAGCAGCACCACCGGCTTCATTATGAAGGACAGGTGTTTCCACTTCAAGGAAGCCTTTTTGATCTAGATAACGACGGATTTCAGAGATGATTTTTGAACGAGTAACAAAACGTTCGAAGCTTTCGCGGTTAGAAATCAAGTCAAGGTAACGTTTACGATAGATGGTTTCAACGTCTGTCAAACCGTGGAATTTCTCTGGAAGTGGGCGAAGTGCTTTAGACAAGTGTGTGATGTGAGTTGCCTTGATAGAAAGTTCTCCCATATCTGTACGCATGACTTCACCTTCGACACCAAGGAAGTCACCGAGGTCTGCTTTTTTGAAGATTTCGTAGTTTTCTTCACCAACAGCATCTTTACGAACGTAGATTTGGATTTGACCTTCTCGGTCTTGAAGATGGGCAAAGCCGACTTTCCCTTTTCCACGTTTGGTTACTAAGCGTCCAGCGATAGTAGCAGTTTCATTTAATTCATGTAATTGTTCTTTATCAAGTTCTGCAAATTTGTCTTTAAGCTCTTGTGAGTTAGCAGTACGTTCAAAACGTTTTCCGAAGGGATCGATTCCTTGTTCACGGAGCGCAGCCATTTTTTCACGGCGAACGATCTGCTGGTCATTTAGTTCTTCCATATGTTCTGTAGACATGGGTTCCTCCTAATTTTACTCAAAATTTGATACGATGAGTCATTTTTTGCGATACTCCCATTTTATCATAAATAGCAGAGAAATTCACGGATATTCTTTGAAAACTAAAAAGAACTTGACTATTAAGATCAAGTTCCATTATTTTCTTTGATAGGAAGTGTCATTCCATCTTTCCAGAGTGAAGATTTCAAAATCATCGGTCTCTAAAACTGTCAGACTAGCATTTGCCAAGCCTCCATCTTTGCGAAGGTGAGCCTCTTTATAGCCTAAAAGTGTACGAAGGCTAGCAGTGAGATTGGCCCCATGCCCGACAATCAGAATTCTTTCAGCCGGACTTTCTTTCAGAGATTTGATAAACTGAATGGTTCGCTGAGTCGTAGAGTAGAGAGATTCGGCTTCAAACATCCTCGTATCAAACTGAGCCAGATTAGAGCGAAAGGCCTTGATTTGTTGTGGGTAGATGGCATTGAGCGTAGCAATTTTTAATCCCTCTAGTTTGCCAAGTTGCCATTCACGTAGGTTAGGAATGCTCTTTAAAGGACAAGGGGCTAGGAGTTGACTTTGGATAATTTCAGCAGATTTAACGGCTCTGGGTAAATCACTAGAATAAATCGTATCAAAAGGAATTTCCTTAAGATACTGCCCCAGTTGTTTTAGTGTGTCAATGGACTCTGGAAGAAGGGGAGAGTCACCACTAGCACCTTGAAAACGTCCTTCAAGATTCCAGAGGGTGCGACCATGACGGACAAAATAGAGTTTCATTACTTACTTTCCTCCAAGATATCAGCAAAGTCCGCTTTTACAAAACTGGCTAAGTCTTGAGGTCGGATGATAATACTATGCCCAACTTCTCCAGCAGAGACAATCATTTGGTCCAAATCCAAAGCAGTCTGATCAATAAAAATAGGATAATTGTGTTTTTGGCGAATGCCGACGGGGTTATTAGCCCCATGAATATAGCCTGTCGTTTTTTCTAGGTCTTTTTGAGGAATCATGCTGACTTTTTTATTACCAGAAACCTTTGCTAGTTTTTTCTCAGCGAGGTGTTCTGTTATGGGAACGATTCCGATGATTGGCCCCGTTTTGTCCCCTAATAGAGCCAAGGTTTTAAAGATATGAGTTCGATCATATTCTGAAGGAAGTTCTCCCTCAAGCGCGTTGATTTGTATACCAGTATGGTCAATACCCGCCTTGGTCAAGATTTGTTCGACCAAGGTTTTTTTAATCTTAACTTTCTTTGCCATTATTTATATTTATCCTCCAATTGACTCATCCAGATACCAAGCCAAATGCCAAGCGCAAAGAAGAAGGCGACGAGAACATAGCTCACAATAGAAAGTCCAGTGTATTGGATACTTTCAGCACTTCCAGCATTTGGAATCAAAATCAAGAGGGTGCTTGACAGCACAATCCCAATAATAAAGTGATAAACACGGGAGTGGTAGTTGTTCAAGGCGTGGTCCATTAATTTTGAAAAAATGATGAGTGTTGCTCCTGCACCAATCCCAATAGGAAGGAAGGTTCCGAATAAATCAAAGGTCTTAAAGCCAGTTAGCATTGGAGCGTACAGCCCTAAAATCAAGAGTAGGTTTGACGGACTTAAACCAGGCACCAAGACACCTAGAGCTAAAAGAGCACCCGCTAAGATGAAACTAGCGAAACCAGCACTGAGAGAACCAACAACAAAATTTAGCGCGTAGAGCCCGACACCTGAAAGGATAAAGGTGGTCCAGAACCAGACTAGGTCAATCTTATCCCGATCAGATTCCCGAGTAGATTCTTTAAGGAGGCTAGGCACTGTACCGATGATAGCTCCAGCAAAACTCCATAAAACATAGACTTGGTAATTTGCTAGCAGATACTCGATTGGATAAGAAAACAAACCAATGCCTAGCAACATCCCAATTGCTACTGGAATAAAGTATAGGACATTCGCTTTAAAATCTTTAAAGGGATGAGCCAGAAAAGAAATCATTCGCTCGTAAATTCCCAAAATAGCTGCCAGAACACCACCAGAAATTCCAGGTAGGATAAATCCTAAGGCGATGACGATTCCTTTAATAACTCTTGCAATCCATGAAAACATCATAAAATCCTCAATTTCATAAAATTCTTTCTCTATCCTATCAATTATAACACAGACGAGAAGAAAATGAAAAAACAAGTGAAAAAGAGAGCAATTTTCACTTGTTTTATGGTCTTAAAAATAGTTTTCTGAAGGTTTCTTCTTTTTCCTTCAAGGTAGAAATGAGATTAATATCTAAATGATGCTCAAATCCAGCAATTCTTCCTTTTGAAGTATACTGATGGAGGTCATAGTCTAAATCTGTATTAGGCGTGGTTTCAAAGTAGCCTGAATTCGTTCCATAAGATGGAATCCAGACAGCAGAGAACTTATCTGTATTGATACTATGCTCTTGCATAAAATAAACACCGATGTAAATTCCGATATTTTTGGCGCCAAGGGCTTCTAGTTTAGCCCTAAAAGCTTCAACACCTTCATTCATATCGGACATTGTTTTTTCTTCAACATCGAGCCAATAGTAACTAGGGTTGTATGGAGAAGCAGCATTGTAGAAAACCTCAGCAGCTTTTTCCATTTCTTTCTTACTAGTACCTGCTAGATAGGCATAAACAGCAACTGGAACATTCCGTTTTTGAAATTCTGAAATATGATTTATATAGGCTTTATCGACACCATTGGCATAGGCGGCATTATTTGTTTCAGTATGCTGACCCCCATTGTGGACACGAACAATAACACCAGAAATATTTTGAGATAAGGTATCGTAGTTGATTTCCTCAGGTATTTGCCAGCCAGAGACGTCAATAATAGGTTTGTCAAGATTATGCAAGGCCTGATTTTCAACCTGGACTGCATTGGGTTTTGACTTGATAGGATGGTCTTCATAAGTTGGTCTATTGAGGATCAAAATAGCTATAAATATAGTAAATAAAGTAAAAATAATAGCTGGATGAATCTTTTTTCTCATATTTAAATAGTTTAACGTAAATAGACAAAAAAATCAAAGAAAACATCGGAAAAAGTGAATATATGGGCGTCTTCTCCCTATTTTTCTGTTTGTTTACTCCTAAGAAACTAAATTATGGTATAATATAAGGGAATTTCTAGAGAAAAGAGAAGATTATGTCAAATTATGCCATTATTTTAGCAGCGGGTAAAGGTACTCGCATGAAATCAGATCTTCCAAAGGTACTTCATAAAGTAGCTGGAATTTCGATGTTGGAACATGTTTTTCGTAGTGTTGGTGCTATTCAACCTGAAAAAACAGTTACTGTAGTTGGTCACAAGGCAGAGCTAGTTGAGCAAGTATTAGCCGGTCAGACAGACTTTGTTACCCAATCAGAACAACTAGGAACTGGGCATGCTGTCATGATGGCAGAGCCTATTCTCCAAAATCGTACAGGCCACACATTGGTTATCGCTGGAGATACTCCTCTGATTACAGGTGAAAGCTTGAAAAACCTTTTGGATTTCCATATCAATCACAAAAATGTGGCGACGATCTTGACAGCTGAAGCAGCTGATCCTTTTGGATATGGTCGTATCGTCCGCAATGATAATGCTGAAGTTCTTCGCATTGTGGAGCAGAAAGATGCCACAGACTTTGAAAAACAAATCAAGGAAATCAATACAGGAACTTATGTATTTGACAATGAACGTCTTTTTGAAGCCCTTAAAAACATCAACACCAACAATGCCCAAGGTGAGTACTATATTACTGACGTGATTGGTATTTTCCGTAATGCGGGTGAGAAGGTTGGGGCCTATACTCTCAAGGATTTTGATGAAAGCCTCGGGGTAAATGACCGTGTAGCTCTTGCGACTGCAGAAGCAGTGATGCGTCGCCGTATCAACCAAAAGCATATGGTTAATGGTGTTAGCTTTGTCAATCCTGAAGCAACTTACATCGACATTGATGTTGAGATTGCTCCCGAAGTCCAAATCGAAGCTAATGTTACCTTGAAAGGTCAAACGAAGATTGGTGCTGAGACTGTTTTGACAAACGGTACTTATGTAGTGGATAGCACTATCGGAGCTGGAGCTGTGATTACCAACTCTATGATTGAGGAAAGTACAGTTGCAGACGGCGTGACTGTTGGCCCTTATGCCCATATTCGTCCAGGTTCAAGCCTGGCTGCTCAAGTTCACATTGGAAATTTTGTTGAAGTAAAAGGATCTTCAATTGGTGAAAATACCAAGGCGGGTCATTTGACTTATATTGGAAACTGTGAAGTGGGTAGCAACGTTAATTTTGGTGCAGGAACTATTACAGTCAACTACGATGGCAAAAATAAATATAAAACTGTCATTGGCAATAATGTCTTTGTTGGCTCAAACTCAACTATTATTGCTCCTGTAGAACTTGGGGATAATTCTCTGGTTGGAGCGGGTTCAACCATTACCAAGAATGTTCCTGCTGATGCCATTGCTATCGGCCGTGGACGTCAGGTCAACAAAGATGAATATGCGACTCGCCTCCCTCATCATCCCAAGAACCAGTAGGAGTTTGTCATGGAATTTGAAGAAAAAACGATTAGTCGGAAGGAAATCTATCAAGGTCCTATTTTCAAACTAGTACAAGACCAGGTGGAACTACCAGAAGGAAAGGGTACTGCCCAACGTGACTTAATTTTTCATAATGGAGCTGTTTGTGTACTAGCTGTGACAGCCGAGGATAAAATCGTTCTCGTTAAGCAATACCGAAAGGCTATCGAGGCGGTTTCTTATGAGATTCCTGCTGGTAAACTAGAACTTGGTGAAAATGCTGATCCAATGGCGGCGGCCCTTCGTGAATTGGAAGAAGAAGTTGCCTATACTGGTAAGTTAGAACTGTTGTACGATTTCTATTCTGCGATTGGATTTTGTAACGAAAAACTAAAACTTTATCTCGCCAGAGATTTGGTTAAGGTGGAAAATCCTCGTCCACAAGATGATGATGAAACCTTGGAAGTCCTAGAAGTAAGTCTAGAGGAAGCCAAGAACCTGATCCAGTCAGGTCATATCTGTGATGCCAAGACCATTATGGCGATCCAGTACTGGGAACTACAAAAGAAATAGAGGAGCAACCCATGGGAAAACCTTTATTAACAGACGAAATGATTGAACGTGCCAACCGTGGTGAGAAAATATCAGGACCACCTCTTAAAGATGATGAGGAAACAAAGATCCTACCAACGTCTTCACAACATTTTGGTTATTCACGTTCTAGAGACCACGGTTTTAGTCAAGATACACTTACAATCGAAGTAGAACCAACGATTCATAAAAGTCGTCGCATTGAGAATACCAAGAGAAATGTTTTTAATTCGAAACTCAATCGCATCTTGTTTGCAGTTATCCTACTTTTGATTTTGTTAATTTTAGCGATGAAACTCTTGTAATTGAAAGGACTTGAAATGAAAATTGGAATCATTGCTGCCATGCCAGAAGAACTCGTATATTTGACTCAGAATTTGGAAAAACCTAAAGAAGTCCAAGTCTTAGGAAATACTTACTACACTGGCTCTGTTGGCAATACAGAAGTCGTTCTAGTTCAGAGTGGGATTGGAAAGGTCATGTCGGCTATGAGTGTAGCAGTGTTAGCTGACCATTTTCAGGTAGAAGCTATCATCAATACAGGATCAGCAGGTGCTCTTGCTGAAGGGATTGCTGTTGGTGATGTCGTGATTGCAGATAGACTAGCATACCATGATGTGGATGTGACTGCTTTTGGTTATGCTTATGGCCAAATGGCTGGTCAACCTCTGTACTTTGAATCAGATAAGAAATTTATCGCTAGGATTAAAGAAAACTTATTTCAGTTAGTGCAGACATGGCACCTAGGCTTGATTGCTACAGGAGACAGTTTTATAGCTGGAGATGATAAGATTGCTAGTATCAAATCCCACTTCCCTGATGTTTTAGCAGTTGAAATGGAAGGGGCTGCTATTGCACAAGCGGCTCAGTCTCTTAATTTACCGTTCCTAGTCATTCGTGCTATGAGTGACAATGCCAATCACGAAGCCTCTATCTCTTTTGATGAGTTTATTATCGAAGCTGGACATCGTTCTGCCCAAGTCTTACTAGCCTTTTTAAAGGCCTTGGATTAAGCGGAAATTTGACAGTTTATCTAGCTTATGATAAGATTTAAATAAAGAAAAGCTAGAAAACGTTTCAGAGGATATTATGAGTATTGAAATGACCGTCAGTGAGATTGCAGAGGTTTTAGGACTATCTCGTCAAGCAATCAACAATCGTGTCAAAGAACTTCCAGAAGAGGACACGAAAAAAAATGACAAAGGTGTAACTGTAGTTACTCGAAGTGGCTTGATCAAGCTAGAAGAAATCTACAAAAAAACGATTTTTGAAGATGAACCAGTCAGTGATGATGTCAAACAACGTGAACTGATGGAAATCTTGGTCGATGAGAAAAACGCTGAAATTCTTCGCTTGTACGAGCAGCTCAAAGCAAAAGACCGCCAGTTATCAGAAAAAGACGAACAGATGCGTATCAAAGACCGCCAGATTGCTGAAAAGGACAAACAGTTGGACCAACAGCAACAGTTAACTCTTCAAGCCATGAAGGATCAAGAAACCTTGAAACTCGAGTTGGACCAAGCAAAAGAAGAAGTCCAAGCAACCAAAAAAGGCTTTTTTGCTCGCCTTTTTGGAGGAAAATAAAGAAGCTGTTTGGGTTACTCACTAACCTAATGGCTTCTTTTATTATTTATAGTTTATTTTGGGTAGTAATTGAGGTAA
Source organism: Streptococcus sp. GMD6S (assembly GCF_000297015.1). The sequence goes on from NZ_AJRH01000016.1 coordinate 32,479, forward strand.
ATAATGGAAAAATTAAGAGATTATATCGCCTTTGATTTGGAATTCAATCAACACGAGGGGGTTACCCATTTAATTCAAGTATCAGCAGTCCATTTTCAAGATGGGCAAGAATGTGCTGCTTTTGACTCTTATGTTTATACTACAGCCCCATTGAAGAGTTTTATCAATGGTTTGACTGGAATCACAGCTGAAACCTTGAAAGATGCGCCAAAGGTAGAACAAGTTTTAAAGGACTTTCAAGCATTTGTCGGTAACTTACCTATCGTTGGTTACAATGCAGCTAAGAGTGATTTGCCTATTCTCTTGGAGCATGGCATTGATTATCGTGACCAGTATAAGGTTGATCTATATGAGGAGGCTTTTGAACGCCGTAGTTCTGATCTACACGGCATAGCCAATCTTAAATTGCAAACTGTTGCAAATTTTTTAGGCTTTCACAGGAAGTCTCATAACAGTTTAGAGGATGCCCGCATGACGGCGCGTGTTTACGAAGCTTTTTTGGAATCAGATGAAGGAAAGCTATTAATAGAAGACCAGAGTAGTTTTTCGATGAATCCTTTCGGTGGCTTAGATTTATCCCAATTTTTAGACTAGGAGTGCTTATGAAACCTGAAAAACCTAAGAAGCTAGGTTTTAGGAAGATATACTATAACCTAGATAAGATTTTATTTCTATTTTTCTTGATATTTATGATGGTTGAGTTTGTCTGGCTACCATTAAATTCATGGATTGCTGGCATCCTTCTGAGACAAACAGGTTACTTGTTTATCTCCTACAATAACTTTTGGGCGATTATACAAGGCTCGCCTTTTATCAGTTTAGCCTTTCTCATCTTAATTGCAATCAATCTCCTGGTTGCCTATTTCCAGATTTGTCTTTTGTTTATAGGAGCTCGTCACCTTCTCTATCATGAAAAGAGAACTTTAATTGAGTACAGTAGAAAAGTATTTCACCAGAGTTTTCTATTCGTTAAGCGATTGAGCTTTTGTAAGATGGCCTTTGTCTTTTTTTACATTGCTTTGCTTTTCCCGTTCATCCGTAAGATTTTAAAAATCTACTACCTCAACAAGATTATTATCCCTGATTTTATTGTGAATTATTGGGAAGGTAAGCATTGGCTGGTAGGACTGATGCTCATAGCATCTGCTTGGATCTTACTCTATATTTCCGTCCGATTTATGTTTGCCCTTCCTAAGATTCTCTTTGAAAGAAAGACCGTAAGAGAAAGTGTGAAATATAGTCTCCAAAAGACAAAGAAAAATGTCCTTTTCTTCTCTTGGCATCTCTTGCTCATTATCATTAAAACGTATCTCTTCTTCTTTGGTTTGTTAATTCCCTTGCTTTTTGCGCAAGTAGTGATGGATAGTCTAACTCAAAAAGAATCCTTGATTCTCGGTGTAATTAATTTTGTCTTGATTAAAAATTTCCATTACATGACCCTGACTTATTTCCTAGTGAAGTTTGTTTCCTTCCTGACAGGAGAGGAGTTGGAGATCATGCCAAGGCGAAAGAAAGACCATCTGATGAGATGGGGTGTCATGGGGTGTGCAAGCATCATCTTTGCCATAGAAGGCTACGTTTATCTGGAATCTCCGGATACCAATACACCTTTAGTGATTTCGCATAGAGGAGTAAGTAATAAAAACGGTGTTCAAAATACTGTGCAGTCTTTAGAAAAAACAGCTCAACTAAAACCAGATCTCATCGAAATGGATGTGCAGGAAACGAAAGACGGTCAGTTCGTGATGATGCACGATGCTAACCTCAAAAATTTAACAGGTATTAATGCTACACCGCAAGATTTGACTCTGGATGAATTAACAAATACAGATATTTACGAGAATGGTTATCAAACAAAGATTTCAAGCTTTGATGCCTATTTAGAGCGTGCAAATGCTTTAAACCAAAAATTGCTGATTGAGATTAAGACCAGTAAAAAAGATAGTCCGCAAATGATGGACCATTTCCTCGAAAAGTACGGAGCGACTATCAAGAAATATGGACACCAGATGCAATCGCTAGACTACCATGTGATTGATAAAGTGTTGACTTATGATTCTGAAATTCCAGTTTACTTTATTCTTCCCTATAACAGTATCTTCCCAAGAACCAAGGCAACTGGTTACACTATGGAGTACTCGACTTTGGATGAATACTTTGTCAATAAACTCTGGACAACTGATCAGAGACTCTATGTTTGGACCGTAAATGGTTCGGAGGCATTTGATAAAGCAGTTCGTCTCGGCGCAGATGGCATGATAACGGATGATCTTGAAATGGTCCAGTCACAAGTCACAACGGCTCAAGACGATCCGGAATATACGGAATTACTCTTAAAGAAAGCAATGGAATTCTTTGATTTCTAAGAAAAAAAGAGAAACAGATGTTTCTCTTTTTTTGTGGATTAGAAAGGCAATTTTCCAGCGAAAGCTCCTAGTTTCTTCTTAGTCGTTTCATCAATTTGTTCAAGAGCAGCGTTAATCGCTTGAACAGTCATGTCAGAAAGTGTTTCGAGATCTTCTGGATCTACAACTGCTGGGTTGAAGTCAATGCTGACAACTTTTTTGTCTCCAGTTAGGGTTGCTTGGACAAGGTCCTGAGCTGATTTTCCAACAAATTCCATGGCAGCGAGTTCTGCTTGGCTCTGTTCCATTTGTTTTTGAAGTTTTTGTGCTTGGCGCATCATGTTTTGCATGTTCATCATGGCTGTTTACAGTTTCCTTTTCTATTATTTTCCTTTTTATTTTATCAATTTTAGGTGCAAAAGTCTATTATTTGTTTAATTCATTAGATATATGAACTTTTATAATGAGTCCCTTAAACAACTTTTAAGAAATTTACTATGCACACCTGGTATTCTTTGCGAAACAAATAAATTTCATTTAAGTTTTCTTTAAGGATTCTATTATATTCTAAAGAACTCTATGTTAACCGAACGTTAAGCAGAAAATATAGAGTATAACCTAAATTTATTTCTTAATTTGTTATAGTCTTTCCAGATTTAGTAACACATTGTTCACTTTTTACCTTTAATGGTGTGTTGATTAGACTAAATGACGCTCTGTCTTTTTTTCATGATGGAG
>NZ_AJRH01000017.1:0-34731 GCF_000297015.1 Streptococcus sp. GMD6S
GCAAGGACAAAGCCTCCAACAGTTTGTTCTTTTTCTTCGATTTTCAAGACCACACGGTCTCCTAATGGTTTCAACATTTGCTTTCCTCCATGATGACATACATATTATTAGCACTCTTTATATCTGAGTGCTAAATTATAGTTCTATTGTATCACTTGGTCAGAAATAGTCAAGAAAAAAGTCTGACTTTCTCAATATAAAAAAGCCTGAGACCAACTCAGACTTCTCAATGTTTATACCAAGATCAAACTAAGAAGCTAGCCGTAGGTTGCTCAAAACAGTGTTTTGAGGTTGTAGATAAGACTGACGAAGTCAGTTACCTATACCAGCTGACGTGGTTTGAAGAGATTTTCGAAGAGTATTAAAATGGCAATTCTTCCTCTTCCAAGACCAAATCTGCCAAATCCTGTCCTGCGTTATTTTCACGCATGGCACGTTGGGCACGGCTTTCTAAAAGTTGGAATCCTGTGGCAAGAACTTCAGTCACGTAGTTCATCTGGCCATTTTTCTCAAAGCGACGGGTACGAAGTTCTCCATCCACAGAGATAAGACTACCTTTAGTTGCGTAGCTTGCCAAGGTTTCAGCCAATTTCCCCCAAAGAACCAAATTGACAAAATCAGCTTCACGTTCCCCGTTTTGGTCTTTGTAACGACGGTTCACAGCGATAGTTGCACGCGCTACTGACTTGTCATTGTTGGTTTTGTGCAATTCTGGTGTAGACGTTAAACGTCCAATAAGAATAACTTTATTATACATATTTTCTTCCTCCTACTTATCTATTCGCAAGGAATCAAAAAAAGTTACAGAAATTTGTAACTTTTCGAGAAAATTTTTTATTTTTTATGAACCATGAAACCTGTTGCCTGTTGATTGGCCATAATGGTCATATCTGTAATCTGCACACGACGAGGCTGACTGGTCACATAGATCACTGTATCTGCAATATCCTGAGCTTGCAAGGCCTCAATTCCCTGATAGACGGTGGCAGCACGCTCTTTATCACCATGAAAACGAACTGTAGAGAAATCTGTTTCGACAATCCCTGGTTGAATGGTGGTCACCTTGATGTCCGTTGTGATCGTATCAATTCGCAGTCCATCTGAAAAAGTCTTGACTGCAGCCTTGGTGGCTGAGTAAACCGCTGCCCCAGCATAGGCATAGATTCCTGCGGTCGATCCCATATTGATAATATGACCTTGATTGGCTGCTACCATAGAAGGCAAGAAACAGCGAGTGACTGCCATCAACCCCTTGACATTGGTATCTAACATGGTCAGCATATCCAACTCTTCATAGTCTTGATAGGGAGCCAAGCCAAGAGCTAGTCCAGCGTTATTGACCAAGATATCAATCTGCCCTATCGTTTCTAGAATATCGGAACAAACAGTCTTGACCATGGTCATATCCGTCACATCCAGAGGAAAAGTCCAAACTGTTTGATTTGGAAACGTTTCTGCAAACTCTGACTTGAGGGTCTCTAGTCTGTCTGTCCGTCGCCCTGTTAGAACGACATTCGCCCCCTGCTCCAGATAAGCACGCGCAATCGCTTCACCGATTCCTGAGGTCGCTCCTGTAATCACTACATTTTTCGCCATCTTATCCCCCTCTATCTGATCTATCAAATACCGACAATTTCCTAGGCAGTCCAGTGTTTGACTGGGTCAAATGGAGTTCCGACAACTTGGTCTTCTGATAATTCAATAACCCCACGTTTTTGCGGAGCATTTGGCAAATGCAATTCACGAGGGCTGCACATCATGCCAAAACTCTTTTCACCACGAAGTTCGCCTGGGAAAATGAGATTGCCTTTGGGCATCATCGCTCCAGGAAGAGCTACAATGGTTTTCAACCCAACACGCGCATTGGGTGCTCCTGCCACGATTTGCACTGTCTTGTCACTTGCGACGGCCACTTGACAGATGTTGAGGTGGTCACTATCAGGATGGGCTACCATCTCGACAATTTCACCGACAACAAACTTAGGTTCCTTGTCATTGACAATCTCTTCTGTAAAACCTTCCGCCTGCAATTCTTGGTTCAAACGTTCTACTTGCTCATCTGTCAAAAAGACTTGACCACGCTCTGCAATTTCAAAGAAACTTGAAACTTCGAAAATATTCCAAGCTACTGTTTCCCCATTATCTTTGAGGAAAACACGGGCTACTTTGCCTTTGCGCTCCACGTCCAACTTGGCATCGCCACTATTTTTCACGATGATCATAAGGACATCGCCAACATGCTCTTTATTATATGTAAAAATCATTGTTTCCTTTTTCTCCTATTTCAGTCCTGCTAAAAAGTCGTTAATTTGTTGCTTGCTTTTACGGTCACGATTAACAAAACGACCGATTTCCTTGTCCTTTTCTAGCACAACAAGACTAGGAATACCGTACACATCCCAGAGTTTGGCCAGATCCAGATACTGGTCTCGGTCCACTCGAATAAATGTGAACTCTGGATTGGTCTCCTCAATCTCTGGCAAGGATGGATAGATATAACGACAATCGCCACACCAGTCTGCCACAAAAAGGAAGACCTTCTTGCCATCTTGTTCGACAAAACTTGCTAGTTCTTCTATACTATTGGGAATAATCATAAGACTTCCTCCTCATAGACCAGATTTTCATTTTCATAGACAAAGGTATAGTGACGACCATCCTCGAAAATGACTCCTCCAACGAGTCGCTCTAGACTACTTTCGTAGACTTGAACATAGAGAGTCGCAATCTCACCCATATCTGAGAAAAGTTCGCGCACGATAGCGGTCAACTCTTCTTGAGTCTTCATAAGTTTGTGGTTATCTGCTGCTTTTTTAGCCCCTAAAGCAAGGGCACTTAGACCAGCCACAGTCAAGCCAGTCATCCATAATTTCTTAGCTTTCATACCATTCATTGTAACACAAAAAGACCTCTAGGACAAATAGGGAAGCCGTATACGAGCAAGGCATTTAAAAAATCTCTGAGATTGCTCTCAGAGATTGGAAGATAACTAGTTACTATTTTCAACTGCTGCAGTGACAAAGGCTGTGTAGAGTTCCTCTGGACGGTTTGGACGGCTGGAAAGTTCAGGGTGATACTGACAAGCCACAAAGAATTTATTCTCAGGAATTTCCACAATTTCGACCAAACGATTGTCTGGAGAAACTCCTGAGAAGACAAAACCTGCTGCCTCAAACTGTTCACGAAAGGCATTGTTAAACTCATAACGGTGACGGTGACGGCGTTGCACCACTTCTTGATTGTGATAAGCAGCCGCTGCTTTAGAACCACGTTTTAACTTAGACGGATAAAGTCCCAAACGAAGGGTGCCACCCATATCCTCAACATCAACCTGATCACGCATGATATCTATGATAGGGTATTTTGTTTCTGGTGCAAGTTCAGCAGAATTGGCACCTTCAAGACCCAAAACGTGACGAGCAAACTCGATACAAGTCAACTGCATTCCCAAGCAGACTCCCAACATTGGGACATCATTCTCACGCGCATATCGGATGGCTTGGATTTTCCCTTCCGTACCACGTTGACCAAAACCTCCTGGTACGATGATTCCGTCCGCATCAGACAAGAGTTCTGCTACATTATCTGCTGTCACATCATTGGCATTGATCCAATTAATCTTCACTTCTGCGTCGTTGGCATAACCAGAGTGTTTCAAAGCTTCAACCACAGAGATGTAGGCATCTTGCAACTCCACATACTTACCAACGAGGGAGATCTTAACTTGTTTTTTCAGGTTCATGACCTTGTCCACCATGGCTGACCACTCTGTCATATCCGCTGCTGGTGCGTCTAGTTTCAAATGGTCACAGACAATTTGGTCCATACCTTGTGCCTGCAAGTTCAATGGAATTTGGTAAAGGTGTTCGACATCCAAAGACTCGATAACAGCTTCTGGAGCCACGTCACAGAACTGAGCTAGTTTGTTTTTAATGCCCTGACCAGCTGGTTTTTCTGTACGAATAACCAACATATTTGGCTGGATTCCCAAACCACGCAATTCTTTTACAGAATGTTGAGTTGGCTTGGTCTTCATCTCACCCGCAGCCTTGAGATAAGGAAGCAAGGTTGTGTGGATATACATAACATTATCCGCACCCACATCTGCCTTCATCTGACGAAGAGCCTCTAGGAATGGCAAGGACTCGATATCCCCAACGGTTCCACCAACCTCTGTGATAATGACATCCGAATCAGTCGTTACAGCAGCACGCTTGATTTTTTCTTTCAAAGCATCTGTGATATGAGGAATGACTTGAACAGTTGCCCCAAGGTACTCGCCACGGCGTTCTTTACGAAGAACTTCACTGTAGATTTTACCAGTTGTCACGTTGGAGTATTTGTTGAGATTGATATCGATGAAACGTTCATAGTGGCCCAAGTCCAAATCGGTCTCAGCCCCATCATCTGTCACAAAGACTTCCCCGTGCTGGTAAGGGCTCATGGTTCCCGGATCGATATTGATATAAGGGTCAAACTTCTGAATAGTCACTTTTAGACCACGATTTTTCAAGAGACGCCCCAGACTTGCTGCCACAATCCCTTTCCCAATAGACGACACCACACCACCAGTTACAAAAATATATTTCGTAGACATAGATTCCTCTTTCTAAAATGCTCAAGGTCTTGTTAACTACGAGGGGAGATAGAAAACAAGACCCTTATGAATAACGACTTTTCAAGAAAACTTCCTGAAAAAACAAAAATAGCTCCCTAGTAACTAGGGAGCCCCGACCTCTAAAAGAGGTGCCCGAACAATATGATACCTTAAAGCAGAACATTTGTCAACCTGAATTGGTAAAAGATGAAAAAAGAAGATTGTTTTCAGAAAACAAATTAAAGATCCGCATCCAAACTGATGACCTGCTCAAGGAACGAAAAAGGAGATCTTACGATCTCCTCTGTGAAGTCTTTTACTCTTCTTCACTCGTTTCAGCGTCATCGTCAGAAAACTCGTCGTCTTCTTCGTTAAGATCCACGTCTTCACCCAAGTCATCAGGAGCGATTTCGTTGATTTCTGCATCGTAAGCTTCCACTTCATTTTTCTCATCATCTGGATTTTCATCATCATATGAAAGAGCTGGATCTGCTTCGTATGCATCTTCGTCTTCTGGATCATCTGCGTTGTAGTCAATGGCATCTGAGTCGCCATCCATAAAGGCATTGACACGTTTTTTCTTAGCTTTTGGTGCTACTTCATCGTCGTCACTTTCTTCAAGAGCGATGATTTCTTCGTCGATTTCGTCTACACCATACCATGAACGAAGACCCCATTTGTTGTCCCCAAGAGAGATGAAGCTACCGTCAAAGTTCAACTCTGTGTAGAACAAAGGCAAAGCTTCGCGGATATCGCTGTTTGATGTTCCAAGGTAGTTTTGAATTTCGTTTACAAGATCGCTAAAATGCATCTCATGATCGCGACCACGAAGTTCCAAGATAGCGCGCGCTACCTCAATCATAGATAGTTCACTTTTTTCTTGCCCAGCAAATACTTCTAATTCCAAAGCGTTTCTCCTCATTTTTACTACTATCGCCAGAGCGAACAGACTCCGACCTCATTTTATCATGTACTCTTTATTGTACGATAATTTTGCGGAATAGTCAAAGGTTAAAATAGATTTATCTATGATTTATTAAGTAAAAATCAATTGATTTTAACACATGGTAAATTTAAAAATATTTGTTAAAATATTACTTGGAGGTAGCTTATGTCAAAAAAAATAATAAATGTTGTTGCAGCGGCTATAGAACGAGATGGAAAAATATTCTGTGCACAAAGACCTGAAGGTAAAAGTTTAGGAGGTTTTTGGGAATTTCCAGGTGGGAAATTAGAAGTAGGAGAATCTCCTGAACAAGCTTTAGTCCGTGAAATTAAAGAAGAACTAAATTCTGAAATTGAGATTGTTTCTTACATCAATGAAGCTTCATATGATTATAATTTTGGGACAGTTGTCATGAAGACCTATCATGCAAAGCTAATATCAGGAAAACTAGAGTTGCTTGAACACCAAAATTCAACTTGGTTAGCTCCCAATGAACTAGATACTCTCAACTGGGCTCCAGTAGATCGTCCAGCTGTAGAATTATTAACAAAAAAATAAGAGATTACTCTCTTATTTTTTTGTCAAATAATCATAAAGTGCGGAAGAAACCTCATTGGCTAATTCAAAATTCATTGTAACTACAGGAGTTTTTCCATCCTGCATCCTAGTTTCAGTAGCACTATCTTCCAAATAACTAACTGGCCCTAGATAATAGAAATCACTTCCCTCACCGTCTTCTTTTTTTACGAAGAGATGAAGAGCCAAACCGGTTTGATTAGATTGCATAATATCAGCAACTTCTTTAGACTTAAAGCTTCGATTGCTCCGAGAATACCAATGAAAGACTTTGTTGGATAAGAATCCATCTTGATACTGGGTTGTTTCTGTAATATCGTCATCCTTATGATAAGTTACAAAGATAGGACACGTTCCATGTTTGACCTTGTATCCATATACAGTAGAACTCTCATCCTTGTCCCAGTTAAGAAGTCTCACAGCATCTTTTCGAGAGTATTTTTCACCTATTGTCAATGGTTCCTGCGGATATTTTTGAGAGCGCTCTAGACCAGTCTGAATGATGTCTAAGATAAATTTTTTGTATTCCTCTGTAAGAAATTGAGTGAAATCTGTTGCTAGTTGATAAGTGTCATCTTCAATGCTTAAGGCTGACAAACCATACTTTTCTTGATCTCTTTTAACGAAAAAGTTATAGTCTAAACAGTTTTCGATAGATTTAAATAACTGTTCGGAGGATCCTAATTGCTTCATTGTTAAGATTTGTTTAAATTCAGATCGAGAAATCTTTCCTTTTTCTAGTAATATTTTTAAAAGATAGAGTTCTTCTTTTCGTTTACCATTGGATAGTTCTTTGCAGAGGAAAGTTAGAAAACCATTTAATTCAGGAATTTTAATAAACCGATCCTCTTTTTCAAAGGAAGCAATAACCTCTCCATAATGATTAAAAGTATCAAAGAAAACATAGGGATCTAGACTATCTAGTTCCAAAAAATCACTGAGATTCGGAGTACGTCCCAAGCGGTTCTTTGTTTCCATATAGGCCTCTTTTAGGATAGCTCGATTGGAAAGATTTGTATTAGTAATAGACTTAAAGATTTGTTCTTTAGCAACTTCTTCAAAATTAATAGTAGTTAGGCCATTTAAAATATTGGGTTCTCTTAGCTCTCTTCGGTAATTATCTTTATTCATTGATTTGTCTCCAAATAAAGCAATTGGAATCAAATAGTTATTTTTATAATTACCAATAAAATCAATGATCGTGACGTATTCTTTACTCTCATGTTTACGAAGACCACGCCCTAGTTGTTGAACAAAAACAATACTAGACTGAGTATTTCTTAACATGACTACCTGGTTGACAGAAGGAATATCAATACCTTCATTAAAAATATCCACTGTCAAAATGTAGTCTAGTTCTCCTTTTTCAAGTTGAGAAACGACTTCATTTCGTGTTTCAATATTATCATCGCCTGTTAGAGCCCTACAAACTTTCCCATTCTGATTCAATTTTGAGGCGAGTTCATGCGCTTCCTGTTTAGAGGAACAGAATATCAATCCTTTTACTTTTTCACCACTTACTCCATAAAAATCAATTTTTTGCAGAATATGTTTAACTCGTTCATTAGATGTTAAGTTTGATATATTTGTCTTCTCATCGATTAGATGTCCATCTATCTCAATATCCTTTACCCCAAAATAAATAAATGGGCAAAGCATATCATTATCAAGCGCATCCTGCAGACGAATTTCATAGGCGATATTATAATCAAACAGTTCATAAATATTTTGCCCATCAGTTCGTTCGGGAGTTGCAGTCATTCCTAAAAAGAACTCAGGATGAAAATGTGCCATCACTTTTTTGTATGAATCAGCTCCAGCTTTATGAACCTCATCAATTAAAATATAGTCAAAATAATCTTCTGAAAATAGATTCAAATGATAATCACGTGACAAAGTTTGAATCGTAGCAAAAATGTATTTCTTATTTGTCAAATCAGCACCAGAATGATAAATCAAACCTTCTGATTCCGGGAACTGTAAAACCTTTTGAAAATCCTTTAAAGACTTTTGAAGAATTTGCTCCCTATGAACGATAAAGAGCATTCTTTTCGGCTCAAATTGTTGAACATCAAAAGCTGATAAATATGTTTTTCCTGTCCCTGTAGCACTGATAACTAAAGCTTTCTTTTTCCCTGAATCGCGAATAGCCTGCAGACCTTTCAGTGCTTCATTTTGCATCTTATTAGGTTCAATACTTGTAACCTGATATTCTGCTATTTCCTCTTCTCGAATCTGGTCCACTCGAATTGTTTTCTGACGCTTTCTAGCGTAAGAATCAATCTTTTCTATAGTTAAAACATCCGACTTTTCCCAAATTTTTTCAAACTCTTTTTTAGTAGCTTGAATTAACTCTCCATTGTAAGTTGATGTCAACTTAATATTCCACTCGTAATTGATTTTCAATGCATTATGAGTTAAATTTGAACTTCCAGAAATAAGAACCTGTTTCCCCTGATGTTCAAAAAGATAAAACTTAGCGTGCATCTGCAGACTCTCTGGAGTAAGTCGAACTTCAACATTTTTCAACTTGAGTAATTCTTGCATGGCAACCGGATCATTAAAATCAAGATAAGGAGATATAAGAATTTTACCTTTTATTCCTTTATCCATTAAATCTGATAATTGGGATTTTATCAGAGCAATTCCTGATTGGGTAATAAATGCTACCGAAATATAAAAGGCTTGGCATTTTGATAATTCTTCTTGAATATCCTTCAATACATATCGCTTGGACTCTGGGTCATTAATTAAAATTTGAGGAGAGTATCCCCCTTCTTGAAATTTAATATTATCAATAAATCCAAACTTTAAAGATTTGATCAAGGTATCTTGAAATAAAGTGACGCCTTCTGGCATAGACCTTCTCTTTTCTATTGTTTTAATATTTTCATTATACCAAAAAACACGGTTCATCACCGTGTTTCTGTGTTTATTTCACCAACTTCTTCATCTCATCAATACGTGCGACTGTCGCATCGTATTTCGCTTGGTAGTCGGCTTGTTTGTCGCGTTCTTTTTGGACGACTTCTGGTTTGGCGTTGGCTACGAAGCGTTCGTTAGAGAGTTTCTTACCGACCATATCCAGTTCTTTTTGCCATTTAGCGAGTTCCTTGTCGAGACGAGCGAGTTCTTCTTCGACATTGAGGAGGTCTGCCAGTGGCAGGGAGATTTCTGCTCCTGTGATGACACTTGACATGGCGAGTTCAGGTGCAGGGATGTTTGATGCGATTTCCAAGTGTTCTGGATTTGTGAAGCGTTTGATGTAGTTGACATTGCTGTTAAAGAAGGCTTCCAAATCACTATCGCTAGTCTTCACAAGGATGGTGATTGGCTTGCTTGGTGCTACGTTTACTTCCGCACGCGCATTCCGAACGGCACGGATCAAGTCTTTGAGACTTTCTACACCAGTGTGGGCAGCAAGGTCTTCAAAGGCTGGATTAACAGTTGGGTATTCCGCTGTAACGATAGAGCCTTCAGAGATTTGTCCAAAGATTTCCTCTGTCACAAATGGCATGATTGGGTGAAGGAGTCGAAGGATCTTGTCCAAAGTATAAAGGAGAACAGAACGTGTGATGACTTTCTCTTCTTCGTTATCGCTATAAAGGACTTCCTTGGTCAACTCAACATACCAGTCCGCAAACTCGTCCCAGATGAAGTTGTAGAGGATATGGCCAGCCACACCAAATTCAAACTTGTCAAAGTTTTCAGTGACCTTGCCGATCGTTTCATTGAGGTTGTGGAGAATCCAGCGGTCTGTGACGTTTCCAGCTTCCTTGTTGGTAACTTTTTCGACATTGGCAGTTGCTTGCTCAAGGGTCAAGCCTTCATTGTTCATGAGGATGTAGCGAGAGATGTTCCAGATCTTGTTAATGAAGTTCCATGAAGCATCCATTTTCTCGTAAGAGAAGCGCACGTCTTGTCCTGGGGCAGAACCGTTTGAAAGGAACCAACGAAGGCTATCTGTTCCGTACTTATCAATAACATCCATTGGATCAATCCCGTTACCGAGAGATTTCGACATCTTGCGTCCTTGCTCATCACGAATGAGACCATGAATTAAGGCATTTTTGAATGGCGACTTGCCAGTAAATTCCAAACCTTGGAAAATCATCCGAGACACCCAGAACGGAATAATATCATAACCAGTCACCAAAGTTGATGTTGGATAATAACGTTTAAAGTCTTCTAAATCGACATCAGGCCAGCCCATGGTCGAGAATGGCCAAAGGGCAGAACTGAACCACGTATCCAAGACATCTTCGTCCTGAGTCCATCCGTCACCTTCAGGTGCTTCTTCGCCGACATATATTTCACCCTCAGCATTGTACCAAGCAGGGATTTGGTGACCCCACCAGAGCTGACGAGAGATTACCCAGTCGTGGACATTTTCCATCCATTGGAGGAAGGTATCGTTGAAACGAGGTGGGTAGAATTCTACCTTGTCCTCTGTGTCTTGGTTGGCAATGGCATTTTTCGCCAATTGGTCCATCTTAACGAACCATTGCGTAGACAAGCGCGGTTCAACCACAACACCTGTACGCTCTGAGTGACCAACACTGTGGACACGTTTTTCGATTTTAACAAGGGCACCGATTTCTTCCAACTTAGCAACGACTGCCTTACGAGCTTCAAAACGGTCCATGCCTGCAAATTCGAAGGCCAAGTCATTCATGGTTCCGTCGTCGTTCATGACGTTAACTTGTGGCAAGTTATGACGTTGACCAACCAAGAAGTCGTTTGGATCGTGAGCAGGCGTGATTTTCACGACACCAGTACCAAACTCAGGATCTGCGTGTTCATCCCCAACGATTGGGATCAATTTATTAGCGATTGGAAGGATAACATTTTTACCGATCAAGTCCTTGTAGCGTGGGTCTTCTGGATTTACCGCAACCGCAACGTCCCCAAACATGGTCTCAGGACGAGTTGTCGCCACTTCAAGGGCGCGTGAGCCGTCTTCTAGCATGTAGTTCATGTGGTAGAAGGCACCTTCCACGTCCTTGTGGATAACCTCAATATCAGAAAGAGCTGTGCGAGCTGCTGGGTCCCAGTTGATGATAAACTCACCGCGGTAGATCCAGCCTTTCTTGTAAAGGTCCACGAAAACCTTGCGAACAGCTTTTGACAAGCCTTCATCAAGAGTGAAACGCTCGCGAGAGTAGTCTACAGAGAGCCCCATCTTGCCCCATTGTTCCTTGATGGTAGTGGCATATTCGTCTTTCCATTCCCAGACTTTGTCAAGGAATTTCTCACGACCGAGGTCGTAACGGGAAATGCCCTCACCACGCAAGCGTTCCTCAACCTTAGCCTGAGTCGCAATCCCTGCGTGGTCCATCCCTGGAAGCCAAAGGGTGTCAAAACCTTGCATCCGTTTTTGACGGATGATAATATCCTGCAAAGTCGTGTCCCAAGCGTGACCAAGGTGGAGTTTACCAGTTACGTTTGGTGGTGGAATCACGATAGAATAAGGCTTAGCCTTTTGATCGCCTGAAGGCTTGAAAACATCTTCGTCAAGCCATTTCTGGTAACGACCAGCCTCAACCTCGGCTGGATTGTATTTAGGTGAAAGTTCTTTAGACATTATTTTTTCTCCTTTTATTTTTTTCAAATTTATAATATCTTTTTGATGGATCTAAATAGAAATATTTTAACAACCAAATCATGCCCCTTCCAATAATTAATGATAATATAAAACATAAGAAAACAATTATGGTTGAGGCAAGAAATTCAGATGTCCAATCAGCTGACAAATTTATTATTTTGGTCAATTCTACTTTAATCTTCAATCCCCATATAATTTCAACTAACTTTGGAATAATACTCAACATTAATAAAGTAAGAAAACTGTATATTTGAATTCGGTAGAGGTGTCTATCCATTTTATCAGTTCTTTTTGGTTTTTTCTTATATTTATTTGTATCAAACTGAGAATTTATTTCCCCTATTAGATTTGGAATTAGTATTGGTAAAAACCAACTTAGAGCATTGATTAATTCGTTTTCAACTTGATTAAATACTGTCAACAATAATATACTCATTGTTACAGTTAGCCATGATGCAATCACTTCTTTTATATCTTTTGCACCATATCCAATCAGATTATAAATTTGCCACCAGTAAAATAAAAATAGTGTTATAAGAAAAAGAAAAATGATAACATCTAAAAATAAATCATTATAAAAATCGAGAAATCTAGAAAAAAAGTAATAAAGATATATAAAAAAACATAAAAAAGAAGTAAATGTCATTGTAGCATATACATTCCAAAGCGTCTTTCCTTTAGGTATATATATTTTATTCATTTTTTTAAAAATTATAATCGATATAACACTTTTTATAACAGATAATATAAATGGTATTACTAATGTTACTATCGCGCTAAGCCAGTAACCAAATTGGTTTTCATGTATACTATAATTCTTTGAAAAATATTCATATAAGTTTATTAAAATTGATTCAATTAGATTTTTATTGTAGAGAAAGTATATCAAAATTCCACAATATATCCCATCAAAAGTATAAATAAAAGCCAAGGATAGCTTACTTTTAGAAAGAAATTCTTTTAAATTAAATCTACGATTGGGCTGGAATGAATAAATTGAGTTCAATTAATCTTCCTCCCATCTAATGATTGTTTTTCCCACTCACTCCTCAGCAAACCATATATCAGACTGTCACAGCGGTTTCCTTGGGCATCTTTGCGGTCCCGGATACGAGCTTCAAGGGTAAAGCCAAGCTTTTCTGCGACTCGTTGACTTTGGACATTGTAGCCAAAACAAGTCAGCTCAATCTTGTGAAGACCAGGTTCTTTAAAAGCTAAATCAATCAAGGTACTCGCAGCTTCTGGAACATAACCTAGACCCCAATAGTCTGGATGTAAGATATAGCCAATCTCCAAGACATCATCCTCGTGACGACGAGGGAAATCAACAGAGCCGATGATAGTATCGGTCCCTTTAACCACTATGCCGTAACCAGCTGGGAGATTGTCCTTTTCATTGCGCTCGGGCAGAATATGCTCCAGATAATAAATCTCATCTTCCAAGGTCTTGACGGGCGGAAAGCCTGCTGGGTAGGAAACTTCTGGCCTACTGGCATAGTCAAAGATATCCACAACATCAGCCACGGTACGGACTCGTAAGACTAGCCGTTCGGTTTCTAAACGTTCTGGTAACTCAGCTATTATCATCTTTCTCCCTCGCTTCCCATAAAAAATGCCCCTGCCATATTCATGACAGGGACGAATGTACTAATCCGCGGTACCACCCAATTTCGGGCAGATGCCCGCAACTCTCGTCTTTAAAACAAAAAGACAATATTATTTCATTTTTTATCCATCAGCAACCAGTTTTGACACATTTGTGGACTTCTCAGCACCGCCACTTTCTGTAAAATGTGGGATTCAAAACACCTCTAATGGCTTTATTGTAGCAAGTTTTTGACGGAAATGCAAGGGACAAGAAAAATTACTTGAAACTGATGCCGTGTTCTTTTAATTTCTTAATGGTAGCTGGACCGATTCCTTTCAAGGCAAGGAGTTCTTTTTCAGTCCAGTTTTTAAAGTCAGCAGCCGACTTGATGCCTTCATCATAGAAAGTCTTAGCACGATCTACTGAGAGGCCACCCAAAGTAGCTGCGAAATCTTCTACTGAATTGGCTACTTTTTGAGCTTGCTCTTTAGTCGCTTCTACTGCTTGTTCCACTTTTTTAGAGACAACTTTTCCTGCTTGGCTGGCAGATTTTTCTGCATGTTTCACAACTTTCTTGGTCTCTTCGACAACTTTGGTCACCGTACTTGAAAATGCACCTGAGCGACGAAGGCTATTTCGCAATTGTTTTTTACGTTGGAGTTTCTTTGACATGATAAAATCCTTTCAATAAAAAATCCCTGCTCTGACAAGGATTTAATAAAGATATTCTATCAAGATTTTTGGAAAAAATCAAGAAAGGAAATAAGATTCCCCTTAAAAATCTAGCCGTTTTCTCTTTCAATCTAATTTGACAATGATTCGACTTCTTGATAAAATATGCAGTAATGTGCAAGACTGATTCACGTAAAAAGCTGATAAGGAGAACGATATGAATAACGAAAGTTACTTTGACGGCGGTCTTTTGAGCTACGTTGGACATGCTATCCTAGCCATGCTTATCATGGGCTTTACTGTTGGAATCGCTACGCCTTGGGCAGTTTGCATGATGCAAAACTGGAAGGTTAAGCATACTGTCATCGATGGACGTCGCCTTTATTTTGACGGAACTGGTTCTCAATTATTCGGGAACTGGATCAAGTGGTTCTTGCTCACCATCATCACCTTGGGCATCTATTCATTCTGGTTGCATATCAAAATGGAACAATGGATTACCAAACACACGCATCACGTATAAATAGAAAAAGTGCGTTCATACGCACTTTTTGATTTGCAATGATTAGTAATTCCGTTCGCCAAACAATCCCTCTGGCAGATCATGAAATCCCTTGCCCGCCTTGAAATTTTCAAACTTACCAAGCAAGAACTGATAAGCATCCAAGCGACTTTCGTAGCGAATCATGGCATCTTTGGCACGCTCGTCTTGGTCTTCTTCGTAGACTTTTTGACTTTCCTTGTGCGCCATGTCGTTGATCATGATCTGGGTATTGACCCAGGCTTCAAATTCCTTCATAAATTCTTGTTCGTAACTCATTGATTCTCCTTATTCTAATCCACGGAAGAAGTCCGTATCAATCTCTCGGTAGGGCTGGATATCCTGAACATACTCCAACACGCCTTGGAATTCCCCGTTTTCATCGTGTACCGCAGCATAGGTAATGTGGACAAACTTGCCTCGCGAATCTGACTTGAACCACATTTCATACTTGTCCTTGACCCCTTCACGAAGACCTTGCATAACGGCCTTCACCTTTTCTAGATATTTGGGCGGATGGCAGAGTTCTACATTGCGCCCGACTTGGGACGGCGTCCGTTTGAAAATCATCTCATCAGCTGGCGTATTGTCATTGTAATACTGAAAAATATCGTCTTTATTGACAAAAGTGATCTCCATAGTGAGGTGATTGAGGATGAGATTGGCCTGCTCGACGGAGAGATAACCATTGCCAAAAGCCTGTTGACTATGACGGTCCAGCACTGCTTCCTTTTCCTTAGGGGTAAAGGTAATGGTGAACTGGCCTTCTGGTGTATCGATAACTTGCTGAACTTGACCTTCAGCCGTGTCCAGCTGCACGGGCTCCTCTGCACTCTTTTCCTCAACGAAACTCTGTCGTTCTGGCACCCATTTTTCAGACGGACGGATGATGGCATAGCCGTAGGCATCGCTCTCCTCCGCAATCTGAATCCAGTCATCCTGGGTGAAGGACTCAAGAAGAATCATGAGAAGGATGGACTCTTCCTTGAAAATCATACTTTCAAACTCTGTCGCAAAAGCTTCAAAGGCCTCCTTTACAGTGGAAATCGCCACTTCTGGTAGTTCCTTAGCCGTCGCTAGAGCTGTCTGAAAGAGTTCTCTAATCTGGTCATCCACCCCCCACATGACTTTAGGAGGTGAATCGTGACCATAGCGCTCCATGATGGGAAAAAAGAGCTCTTCCTTGCGCTGATAATGGATGTTAAATTGCCCCAACAGCCCCATTTGACGGACCAAGCCCTTGCGCATCTCTGCCAGCATTTCCTCATCTTCCATAGACTCATAGGTATCCAACAGTCTCCGAATGCGAATCAAAGCTGCACGGAGAGCCAGATTTTCATCCTTGAAGACGCGAACTGGGTGGCCAGGGTGTTCAGTATCCTCTACTTCGACGCCCTTAACAGCATTTTTAAAAAGATTGGCATGGACATCGCAGAGTTCCATGACATCTTCAAAGGTGACACCTGAGTCTGAGTTCATCAGCTCGTGCTCCATGAGGGAAATCTCAATGGCTGAAACACCCGTAAAAGTCGCATCAAAACGCTCCTGAACTGACTCGGGAGAGGCGCCGTTGTGCAATTCTAACAAAATATCCCGTAGGATATGAATCCGTTCATCTGCCATTAGTCTAATCCAATCACTTCGTAACCATTCGCTTCCAGTGTGCGGACAATCTTGTCCATAGGAGTTCCTTCAAGTTTAGAACCCTGCTTCAGCGATACTTTGCGACCGACTGTGTTGCGCATCAAGGGATTAGCAAGTGGTTTAAAACCCAGCTCCACTAGGATTTCCAAGACTTCTGGATGCTTGTCCACCACTTCTGCAACGGGAATTGATACATCGATGATATTGTCCATGACGACCTCCATTGTATGTTCTAATACTCAATGAAAATCAAAAAGCAAACTAGGAAGCTAGCCGCAGGTTGCTCAAAACAGTGTTTTGAGGTTGTGGATAGAACTGACGAAGTCAGTAACCATACCTACGGCAAGGTGAAGCTGACGTGGTTTGAAGAGATTTTCGAAGAGTATAAAATGATTTTACTGCTTATATTATACCATATGGAAAGAGATTAAAAAACTAGTAGCGGAGTTCCTGCTAGTTTCTTTCATTTCAAGTTATTCCTTATCATCTGGTTTTGCGAGCCACTGGGCTACATCCATCAGCTTGTCAGCAAGCAGTACTTTCCCGAAACCTACTAGAGCATTGTCGTCTTTTTTCATGTTCTTCAGGACTTTGATGCTTTGCATCACAAAAAAGTAATTCCCATAAGTTTTAGCTAGAGTTTTTATAAGTCCCATATTACTCTCCTTCGATGATTTCGACCTCTTTTCGGATAATATCAACGTCTCTTTGATATTGTACTTCATTGTAGTTGACTAGCTTGGACAATTCCTTTTGCAATCTTTCTCCCATCGGTTTCATGGTCGCAAAGGTTAAGCCCCCAGAAATGACTCCACCTAGGATAGGGATCACTTTCCCCATCCCTTTGGCTAGGCCTCCTTTTGTCAGATTGACTCCAAAAATCTTCAAAACTTTTTCTAAAATAGGATACCAGAGCGTCTTTGTCAAGGCTTTCTTGTTCACTACTTTTATGACTTGCTTGGCTACTGTCACACCGCCTGATCGAAGCAGAGCACCTGCGCCATTTACTCCCAGCATCACACCGAGATACAGCAAGAGAGTGTTTTTAGCATCTTCACTTAACTCATTGCGCGATGCCCAGAGATCATCAAATCCGTAAATATACCCTAGCTCCTGAGCTAGTTTTAATGAGAATGCATAAAACTGGGCTACGTCTGTCGGGATAGTGATCGCCATGATAATACCTCCAGGTAGACCAGCCAAAACCGAAGTTCCACTGGCTAACAGGACATTATCCTTAATACAGGCCTTGGCCACGCGATCCAAGCTTTCTTGAGGCAACAAAGAAGTCGGTCCTTGTTCTAATAAGGTAGCAATGTCCTTGCGATCTAATTCCTTGGAAAACTTTTCCACCAAAAATTTCTCTCGATCAACTTTGACTACGGGTAGTTTCACCACTTGTTGCAGTACTTGCATAGCTATATCTTGTCTAGCCATATGTCTCTCCGTTTTTCATTCATATCAGACTTTATCATATCATACTATGTGAAATTTACAAATTTTTTAAACCGATTTTTATCAGATAGATATATCGTCAAATAGTAATGATCATACTGTGGCAACAAAAAAGAGGGTTGCCCCTCTTTCTTAGTTCTTATCCAGATTGCGTAACATCTCGTCAATCTTGTTTCCATATTCGATGGATTCGTCTTTGACGAAGGTCAAATCTGGGATTTTGTACAATTTCAAATTGCGACCAAGTTCACGTTTGATGGTACCAGTTGCTTTTTCAAGCCCGATTTGAGCTTTTTGATTATCCGAAGCAAGGTTACTCAAAATGGTGTAGTAAACCTTGGCAACAGACAAGTCACCTAGCATCTGAACATCTGTAATGGTCACACCTTGGACACGCGGATCACGGACCTTCTTTTGCAAAATCTCATTGACTTCACGCTTGATTTCCATGCCCACACGATCCGTACGGAAATGATTTGCCATGATATTCCTTTCTCTACTTTGAACCAAAAGCTAGGCCAGCAGACCTAGCTATTTCTAATAGATAGAAGAACTAGAGCCATTTGAATCTAGGAAACAAGCCTTTGATAGAACTAAAGTTCATCAAGGCGCTGTTGACGACGAGTCAAATTGGCTATCGTTTCTCTATTATCGTTTAATTTCTTCCATGACGTAGGCCTCAATCACATCATCAGTCTTGATATCATTGTAGCCATCAATCATGAGACCACCTTCACGACCGTTTGTAACTTCTTTGACGTCGTCTTTGTAGTGTTTCAAGCTGGCGAGTTCGCCATCATAGATAACGACACCATCACGGATAACACGAACTTTCGAGTCACGGGTAACCTTACCGTTGATAACCATGAATCCACCGATAGTTCCGACTTTAGATACCTTAAAGGTTTCACGGATAACTGCTTCACCGATAACTTTTTCTTCGAATTCTGGGTCAAGCATCCCTTTCATGGCTTCTTCCATCTCTTCGATAACCTTATAGATAATGCTGTGGAGACGGATTTCTACATCGTCAGCTTCCGCTTGTTGACGCGCTTGTGGTGTAGGGCGTACGTTGAAACCAACGATAAAGGCATTGGAAGCTTCCGCAAGAGTCACGTCAGATTCGTTGATAGCACCGACTGCCGAGTGAACAATAGTAACTTTCACACCTTCCACATCGATCTTTTGAAGTGAGGCAGAAAGGGCTTCAACAGAACCTTGTACGTCGGCCTTGATGATAACATTAACTGACTTAAGCTCACCAGCTTTAAGCGTATCAAAGAGGTTTTCAAGGCTGACACGTTGGGTAGCTTGGCGTTGTTTCATGAGGGCACGTTTTGCACGTTCTTCACCGGCCGCACGCGCAGATTTTTCATCTTCGTAAACGGCAAAGTGGTCACCCGCCATTGGCGCTTCGTTTAGACCTGTGATAGAAACCGGCGTTGATGGTCCAGCAACCTTGACACGACGACCAAGGTCATTTGTCATAGCACGGACACGACCGAAGGTATTTCCGACAACAATTGGGTCTTGGACATTCAAGGTACCTTGTTGGACAAGAAGGGTTGCGACCGCACCTTTTCCTTTATCCAAGCGCGCTTCGATAACCGTACCGATCGCACGAACTGTTGGGTCTGCCTTGAGTTCTTGGATTTCAGCCACAAGAAGGACTGTTTCCAAGAGTTCATCGATATTTTGGTTGAATTTGGCTGAGATTTCAACAAATTCAGAATCACCACCCCAAGCTGTTGACATAACCCCATGCTCAGCCAATTCACCGATAACGCGTTCTGGGTTGGCACCTGGTTTATCAATCTTGTTGATAGCCACGATAATTGGAACGTTTGCCGCTTTTGAGTGGTTGATGGCTTCGATAGTCTGAGGCATAACCCCGTCGTCGGCCGCTACAACCAAGATGGTAATATCTGTAACAGATGCACCACGCGCACGCATAGAGGTAAAGGCCGCGTGTCCTGGTGTATCAAGGAAGGTAATCTTCTTGCCATTTTCCACGATTTGGTAGGCACCGATATGCTGCGTGATACCACCTGCTTCACCTGTCGCAACACGAGAGTTACGAAGGGTATCCAAGAGGGTTGTTTTACCATGGTCAACGTGTCCCATGATGGTTACAACTGGTGGACGCTCAACCAATTCATCTTCATTGAGATAGCCATCTTCGACAAAGAAACGTTCGATGTCAGCATTATCCACTTCAACCTTTTGTTTGGCTTCGATACCATAATCCACCATGAGGAGTTCGATGGTTTCTCCATCCAAGGATTGGTTTTGTGTGGCCATCACACCCATCATAAAGAGTTTCTTAACGATTTCTGCTGGTTCACGTTTGATACGTTTTGCGATTTCCGCAACAGTCATACCATCTGTATACTCAAATTCTGTTGGCAATTCGTGGAACTTACGCTCTGTAACAGGTTTTGGAGTCTGGTTACGGTTGTTTTGCTTGTTCCCTTTTTTATTTTTCTTGTTGTTATTCCAGTTACTATTTCTTTGATTTCTCACTTGATTCTGACTACTTCGATTCTTTTGTTGTTTTCTAGGACCATCTTCTTCGTGATCATAATCATCACGTTCTTTGTCTGGTCGAGCTTGTTTTTTACGACGTGTATCCACTGGCGCTTCTTTCGCTACAGGAGCTACTGTTACTGCTGGCTGCGTTTGTTCAGCTAGCTTAGCAGCTTCTTCAAAGATTTCCTCTGGCTCCTTGCGTTTGTTAGCTTGAGCCAAGGCTTCTTTGGCAGCTTGCGATTGTTTGAAGCGCTCCTCGCTTGAGCGTGCGTACTCTGCATTTTGCTCTGCTTTTAGGGCTGCTGCACGGGCTTTAAAGTCAACACGTGGTCCAGCTTGTTTTGGCTGGAAGTCTTGTTGCTGACGGCGATCATTGCCACGATTCCCTTGACCTTGTGGTTTTTTCCCTTGGTCGTTGAATCGGCGATTGTCGCGGTTCCCTTGAGCAGGTTTACCACCATTACGGCCGTCATTTTTCTGACGGTTGCCGTTTTGTTGTTGGTCACGGTTGTTGCCCTTGTTTTGTTTGCGTCGCTCTGCCTGCTCTTTGGCACGCGCCTCACGCTCCGCCTTGAAGTTTCGACTCTGTGGTCTTGCGGCCACTACTTTTTCTTCCTTAGGAGCTGCAGGTGTAGCTGATTTGCTTTCTTCCTTTGCGGCAGCTGGTTTAGATGATGCAGGCTTTTCAGCTTTCTTTTCTACACTTGCTTTTGGTGCTGCAGGTTTTGCTTCTGCCTTAGGAGCAGGTGCAGGTTTAAAGCTAGCTGCGATTTGCTCAGCAGCAGCAGCTTCCACGCTCGATGAGTGGCTTTTCACATCCAAGCCCAACTCTTTTGCACGCGCTACAACTTCTTTACTTTCTTTTCCAAGTTCTTTTGCGATTTCGTACAATCTTTTCTTAGACAAATCATGTCCTCCTCTTCTATTCCATAAGAGACCTCATTTTCTTTGTAAATCCAGCATCTGTCACAGCCAAAACCTTTCGCGATTTTCCGACTGCTATGCTTAATTCCAGTGTTGAAAACACGGTTATAACTTCTACTTGATAATAGTCACTTTTATCTTGAATCTTCTTGGTCAGATTGGGACCAGCATCCTGTGCTAGAAAGACTAGCTTGGCTTTCTGATCTTGGATGGCCTTGACCACCAATTCCTCACCTGATATGATCCGGCCTGCTCGTTGAGCAAGTCCCAAGAGATTACTTATCTTTTGCTTATTCAAGTCCTAACTCTCTTCTTTTCACTTTGTGATCAACATAGGCGATCAACTCGTCATAAAAGCTTTCTTCCACTTCCATGTTAAAGCTGCGGTTAAAGACTTTCTTCTTTTTTGCCTCTAGGGCTTCTGCATTGTCTAGCTTGATATAAGCGCCACGGCCATTGGCCTTGCCTGTCGGATCGATAAAGACCTGTCCTTCTTTGTTCTTGACAATGCGGAGCAAATCACGCTTATCAATCACTTCATTGGATACAACAGACTTGCGCAAAGGGATTTTTCTTGTTTTCATCTTTCCCTCCTCTAGCAGCTTTTATTCTTCGATCAATTCATCCGCAGCTGCGTAATCAACTTGACCTGCTTCTTCCATAGCTTCAAATTCGCTGGCAGACTTGATATCGATACGGTAACCCGTCAAGTGAGCCGCCAAGCGAACGTTTTGTCCACGACGACCGATAGCAAGAGAAAGCTTGTTATCAGGTACAACGACCAAGGCACGTTTGCTGTCATTTTCATCAAAGATAACTTGGTCAACCTCTGCAGGTGCGATAGCATTGTAGATAAACTCAGCTGGATCTGCTACCCACTCGATAACGTCGATGTTTTCTTCGACAGGAATCATGCGGTCGCTCTTGGCGTCGTAGCGAGCTGGGTGGAATTTGCTGGTGATTTTCTTGATATTGGCACCACCACGTCCAACGATTGTCCCGATAGCGTCCACGTTTGGATTGTGGCTACGAACGGCAACCTTTGTACGGTCACCTGCTTCACGGGCCACGCTCATGATTTCCACAGTTCCATCGTAAACTTCTGGAATTTCTTGCTCCATCAAGCGTTTGATCATTTCTGGATGGCTACGACTGACAAAGACGTTGACACCACGAGGGTTGTCTTCAACCTTATAAACGTAGACTTCGATACGGTCGTGGGAAGCAAAAACTTCTCCAGGGATTTGGTCTTGTTTTGACAATTGGGCTTCGATGCTGCCAAGGTTGACGTAAATAAAGCGGTTGTCAAATCGTTCTACCGTACCAGACATGATTTCTTGTTCATGTTCCTTGTAAGTATTGTAAGTGATGGCACGTGTTTGCTTGCGCATTTTTTCCATGATGGTTTGTTTAGCAGATTGGGCTGCTACACGACCAAACTCAGCTGGTGCTTCTTCAAACTTGATTTTGTCACCAAGTTCATAGGCTGAATTAATGGCAAGAGCATCTTTCAAGCTGATCTCCAAACGGCTATCAAATACTTCATCAACAACTTCACGGACAGTATAAACTGTAAAGTCGCCTGTCTTTTCATTGAAGTCGATAGCTACGCTATCAGACTGACCATAACGTCTGCGATAAGCGGAACGAAGCGACTCTACTACTGCGTCGATGATGTCTTCTTTTTTGATTCCCTTGTCTTCTTCCAAAATGCGGAAGGCCTCTAGCATTTCTTTACTCATGTTCTTTTTACTTTTGAATCCTCAAAAGCTATCCTTTCTTTTCTATAGTTTTACTGCTAAACGTGCTTTTGATACTAAACTGTATGGAATTTGGACAGTTTTCTTACGTGTTTTGTCCATATACTCCATGGTCAACTCGTCCTCTTCAAAGGATACCAAAGTGCCTTCAAAGACTTTTTGCTTATCAATGGCTTGGTAGAGCCCAACATGGATGTATTTCCCAACCGCTCCAGCGACAGCATCCTTGGTTTTCAAAGGACGTTCCAAGCCTGGACTGGTGATTTCTAGGAAATATTGTTCTGGGAAGGGATCAGGCTTGATGGTATCTAGGACAGGACTGATCATTTCTGTCAGGTCTGCCGTTTCGTTCAAGGTAATTCCTTCGGGTTTATCTACAAAAATACTGAGAATCATGTCACTGCCAATCTTTCCATACTCGATATCCACGAGCTCGAAAGGTGCTTGAATGACAGGTTCTACAACTTCTCTGACTAATTCTACGATTGTTGCGATTGCGTCCACCTCCTCATAAGCAAGAGGCGAAGATACTTCTCCGCCTCTCTTTCTCATATTCTTACTATCAGTATAGCACGTTTGTCAATTTATGTAAAGCATAAGCACTCAAACAGCTGGTTTTCAAGCGATTTCTTAAAATTCTGCTTCAACTCGATAGATCACTTGACCTTTGCTGGAGAATTTTTGCTCATATTCCGTCATGACATTGCCTTCAAAATCACTGGCATGCAAGTCTAGCCAAACACCATTGAGTTTCATCCCATACTGAGAAAAACTCACCAAGCTGTACTCAAACAAGCCACGGTTATCCGTCTTGAAATGGATTTCCCCATTCTCAGGCAAGATGCGCTTGAAGGTGTCCAAGAAACTCTTGTAAGTCAAACGACGTTTTTCATGGCGTTTTTTAGGCCAGGGATCTGAAAAGTTTAGGTAGAGACGATCAATCTCACCGTCTTCAAAGTAGTCCGTCAAATCTGAACCATCTACCCACAGCAACTTGATGTTGGGCACTCCAACTTCAAGAACCTTGTCCAAGGCATAACTCAATACCGACTTTTGGATATCAATCCCGATGTAGTTGATGTCAGGATTTTGCTTGGCCATTCCTGATACGAAGGCCCCTTTCCCACTTCCAACCTCTACATGAATAGGATGATCATTTCCAAACAAGTCTCGCCATTTCCCTTTAGCTTCCAAGGGATTGAGGACCACATACTGAGGATTGGCCTCTAGTAATTCTGTCGCCCCTTTACGATTTCTAACTCTCATCTCTTCTTTCCATACTTGTCACGGAAGACGCGCAAGGCATAAATCTCCCGGTTTACATTGTCTAAATCTTGATTTTCACAGTATTTGGCAATCTGGTTCAAGTAAGAATACTGACCATACCAATACAATTTATCTAACACTGTCTGATTGTACTTATAGCCGTAGTCTCTCAACCATTGGCGCCACTGATGATCTGGAATGTAGTGGCATAGCAAATGCGCCACATCAAACATACGATCCGTCAGACGAACCGAATCCCAATCCACTAGATAAACGAGTCCACTCTCTGTCTCAATCCAATTACTATGACGAAGATCCCCGTGCACAATCGTTGCATGATCTTCCCTAAAACCTGGAACCGTCTTACCTAGCTCAGCAATCACACTGTTCAAATAGTGGTTCTGCTTCAAGATTTCTGGAACTCCTTGCTGCCAAGAACGTAGCAAATCAACTGGTGTTTCCATGGTATATCCCAAACGGCTCAACTGCTTCATCAAAGGACGCGAGCGGTGAAGGCGGTTCAAGATATTGATAATCTGCTTGCGATTCATATCGTAAGGGGTCAAGATTTTGCCCGTCAGCCATTCCTGAGCACACATATCACGGCCATCTGGCAAACGACGAGTCCATAGTAATTGAGGAGCGATTTGTTCTCTGGCTAGGCCAGGTAGGATTGGAGAGGTGTTCATTTTTACAAAGACGCGCTTCCCATCAGGGTAGCTTCCCATATAAGCTTTGCCGCTCTTCCCAGGGATAGGGGTCAGCGTTAGCTCATTATCACCCAAGTCCATTTCTTTCCTCCGTATAAAGTTTCCTTACTATTCTACTAGTTTTTGGTCTATTCGTCAACCAATCTTTTTAGTTGGTAAGGCAAATAAAACAATTGTAGGAAGAGACTAGCCCCTACAAGAGCCAACAAGGCTATTTTCTCTTGAAAAACCACTGCTCCGACCAGTAATTCTAACAAAAGAACTGCACTTCCCACACCGACTACAATCTGTTTCAACCCTTTCTCCTTCTCCCCTTTTTCTAGTGGAAAGAGCTGGGTCAAGTATTGGTAGTCAAAGGCATGATAGAGGGCCAGTAACTGAAAGAGCAAGAGGTAGTTAAATAGAACCACCACTGCTGTCGCAATCCAAGATTGCTCGATAAAGAGCAAAGCTAACAAGGATAGGAGCAAAAGACGCAAACTGAGGGCAAAGAGGTCTCCATTTCGCAAGTAAGAACGGAGATAGAGGTTTTGCCAAATCTTGCTCGGCACTTTCTGAACTGCTTTAAGGATGAAATCCAGATAAGCGCGACGTTTGACACTATTTGAAACGCCCTTGACCTGAGTAAAGAGAGCAAAGAAACGAAGCAAAACTTGCTTGCGCTTGCTTTCTTGGGCAATGACATAATCCCAATCCAGCCCAGTTTCAGTGAAAAATTTGCTGGCTTTTTGGCGAAAAAGGAGGTATTTCCCAGCTCCTAATAAAAGCACATAGACGAGAAAGACTGGCAAGCCATAGCCCATGGCTAAAAACAAGGGTGCAAACAAGAGTAAAAAGAGGGTTTGAACAATTGTCCAGAAAACCAGTGAACTCACCGTCTGTCCTTTGAGGTAGGACTTTACCTCCTCTTCACTGACTAAGAGAAAGAGTTTATCCGGTCCTTCCATGTAGGTCGCGATTCCTCCCCAAGCCAAAAGCAAAGCAGATACAATTCCCAAAAACAAGAGGATAGGCCAATGATTTTCAGGAAAATCTTGCAAGAGTTGACTGTACTGGTAGGCTAGAAAACCGATGAGAACAAGCAGGAATAAGACAAAATGGTCATTGAGAACATAGCGCAGATAACCGACGCACTCCTTACGAAAAGCCTGCTTTCTCTTTAAAAACAAGTCTTTCATCGGTCCTCCTCTTTGGTCAGAGCCAAGTAAATATCATTCAAACTCGCTTCAGGCATGCCAAAGGCTTCGCGCAGTTGCTGGAGGTTCCCCTGAGCCCTCACCTCCCCCTTGTGGAGAATAACAAAGGCGTCACACATCTTCTCCGCCGAGTCCAGCACGTGGGTACTCATGAGGATAGACTTGCCTTTTTGCTTTTCTACTTCCAAAAGCTGAATCAAGTCAGAAATAGCCAGCGGATCGAGCCCAAGGAAAGGCTCATCCACGATAAAGAGGCTAGGATCTACCACAAAGGCACAGATAATCATGACCTTCTGCTTCATCCCTTTGGAGAAATGCACTGGAAACCAGTCCAATTTTTTATCCAGACGGAACATTTTTAACAAAGGTTCCACACGATCAAAAGCCACTTTTTGCTCAATACCATAGGCCATGGCAACCGTCTTGATATGCTCTCTGAGAGTCAATTCCTCATACAAGCTAGGGGTCTCAGGGATATAGCCAATCTGCTTGCGATAGCTGGTCGCATCTTCTCGCAGGGTGAAACCGTTAATCTTGATTTCCCCACTGTAAGGTGTCAACAGACCGATAATCTCATTGATAGTCGTTGATTTCCCAGCACCATTGAGACCAATCAAACCGACCAGCTGCCCACTTTCAACGGTAAAGGACACATCTTTCAAGACAGGGACGTGAACATAGCCACCTGTCAGGTTTTTAATTTCTAACATATTTTCTCCGAATCTGGTATAATGTAGCTATATTATATCAAAATTCAATACAGTAGAGGTGGATTTTATGTCAGATTGCATTTTTTGTAAGATCATCGCAGGGGAGATTCCTGCTTCAAAAGTATACGAGGATGAGCAGGTTCTTGCCTTTCTTGATATCTCTCAAGTAACACCTGGACACACCTTGGTCGTACCAAAAGAGCACTACCGCAATCTTTTGGAGATGGACGCTACCAGCGCCAGCCAACTCTTTGCCCAAGTGCCAACAGTGGCTCAAAAAGTCATGCAGGCTACCAAGGCTGTCGGCATGAATATCATTGCCAACTGCGAGGAAATTGCTGGTCAAACGGTCTTTCATACTCACGTGCACCTTGTACCTCGCTACGGTGCAGAAGATGATCTTAAGATTGACTTTATCGCCCACGAACCTGACTTTGACAAACTTGCCCAAGTCGCTGAAACTATTAGAAATGCCTAAGGAGATGCCATGAAACTATCCAATCTATTGCTATTTGCAGGTGCTGCAGCTGGAAGTTATTTTGTCGTGAAAAATCGCCAAGCCATTCAGGATGAAGTGCTAGATACAACTGACCGCGTCGAAGCTATCAAGGATGATTTGGATATCATCCAAAACAGCCTACAAATCATCGACCAACAAAAAGCCCTTATCAAGGAATACCAAAAAGATTTGACCTACAAGTTCAAAGTCTTGGAAAAAGATTTCCAGACTAGACTAGCTGTGATAAAAGAAACACAGGAGCTTGAGGATAAGTAAAAAAGAGCCCGATGGCTCTTTTTACTTTATTCTCCTTCAAAGGCATCTTTTATATGGTCAAAGAAGCCTTTTTTCTTTGGATTGACTTTCAAGTCACCTGCAGCTGCGAATTCTTTAAGCGCAGCTTTTTGGCGGTCGTTCAAACCTGTCGGAGTCACGACATTGACAGTAACGTATTGGTCACCAACGGCACCGCCACGAAGGCTCGGTGCTCCCTTGCCACGTAGACGGAATTTCTTGCCAGTCTGAGTTCCTTCTGGGATAACCAATTCAACATCTCCATGAACAGTTGGAATTTCCACAGTATCTCCAAGAGTTGCTTGGACAATATTGAGATTTAACTTGTAGAAAATAGTTGTTCCTTCACGTTCAAATTTATCACTGGCTTCAACAGAAACCACCACGTACAAGTCCCCGTAAGGTCCACCGTTAAAGCCTGCTTCACCTTGACCAGCGAGGCGGATTTGTTGGCCTGTTTCCACACCAGCAGGGATTTTTACATGTACGCTATGAGCTTGTTTTTCATGCCCTGTTCCGTGACAAGTTGTACATGGATCTTTGATTTCTTTTCCGCGACCATGACAGACATCACAGGTTACTTGGCGACGCATCATACCAAGAGGAGTCTGCGTATCGACGTTAATGACACCAGCACCATGACAGCGTCCACAAGTGACTGGACTTGTCCCTGGCTTAGCACCAGAGCCATTACATGTACGACAGCTGGCTTCACGATTGTATTTAACTTCTTTTTCCGTTCCGAAGATAGCTTCTTCAAAGGTTAAGTTCACACGATACTGGAGGTCATCCCCTTGACGAGGAGCGTTTGGATTGCGTGAAGCTCCTCCTCCTCCGAAAAAACTTGAGAAGATATCTTCAAAACCACCGAAGCCACCTGCTCCGTCAAAGCCACCAAAACCACCAGCACCACCAAAGCCACCGTTGGCACCCGCAGCACCATACTGGTCGTAGGCTGCACGTTTTTGGTCGTCACTCAAAGTCTCATAGGCTTCTTGAACTTCCTTGTATTTTTCCTCAGCGCCAGGCTCCTTGTTGATATCTGGGTGATATTTTTTCGAAAGCTTACGATAAGCCTTTTTGATCTCGTCTGCCGAAGCGTTTTTCGACACCCCCAGACGATCATAAAATTCAGTATTGTTCATACAAGATACCAAGACCGTAAAATTCGACTGAAAAATAG
The DNA here is from genome assembly GCF_000297015.1 of Streptococcus sp. GMD6S. Next base: position 28,696 of record NZ_AJRH01000017.1, read on the forward strand.
GAAATCTGACGCTGGAGCGATGCTCCTAGACAGATTTCTCTTTTTTCCGAGAATTTAGGTCGGGTTCAATTCCTTTCTTTTATATTGATGAGACAAAACCCAAACAAATCAGGTTCCATCCCTTTTTACCGAAAAACAGAGGCTGGGTTGCAACCTCTGGATTTCTTCCTATCATTACGACATTCAAAAGCAAAGTCGATTATACTTTTTTTGAACGAGTAAGGCTTTTAGCAAGTCGCCATAGCGATTGCCGTAGAATGACAATCATTTTAATGATTCCTCATTCTTAACGCCCTCGCTCTTCTGATTTTAAAGCTCGGGATAAAATAGTCCACTGGACTATTTTATTTCTCCGTAAACTCTCCGTCTACGACGTCATCTCCTGCGTTTCCTGTTGCTTGTGCGCCTTCTGCTCCTGCTTGAGCTTGTTGGGCTGCAGCGGCTTGTTCGTAGAGTTTAACAGCAAGTCCTTGAGCTTTTTCGTTCAATGCTTCAAGTTTCGCTTTCATTTCGTCCAAGTTATTGTCTTCTTGAGCTTTTTTAAGGTCATCAAGGGCAGCTTGGGCAGCATCACGTTCTGCGTCGAAGCCTTTGCCTTCAGTTTCCTTGATTGTCTTTTCAGTCGCAAAGATAGCTTGGTCTACTTCGTTACGAAGGTCTACTTCTTCTTTACGTTTCTTATCTGCTTCAGCGTTAGCTTCAGCATCTTTCATCATGCGGTCGATTTCTTCGTCTGTCAAACCTGAGTTAGATTGGATCACAATAGTTTGTTCTTTTTGAGTTCCAAGATCTTTAGCCTTAACAGACACGATACCGTTCTTGTCGATATCAAATGTTACTTCGATTTGAGGAATTCCACGAGGTGCAGCTGGGATATCAGTCAATTGGAAGCGTCCAAGAGTCTTGTTATCAGCTGCCATTGGGCGTTCACCTTGAAGAACGTGGATATCAACGGCTGGTTGGTTGTCTGCTGCAGTTGAGAAGACTTGTGATTTAGATGTTGGGATAGTAGTGTTGCGATCGATAAGTTTTGTGAAGACGCCACCCATTGTTTCGATACCAAGTGACAATGGTGTCACATCAAGAAGGACAACGTCTTTAACATCACCAGTGATCACACCACCTTGGATGGCAGCACCCATAGCAACCACTTCATCAGGGTTTACTGATTTGTTTGGTTCTTTACCAGTTTCAGCTTTCACAGCTTCTACAACGGCTGGGATACGAGTTGAACCACCAACAAGGATAACTTCGTCGATTTCTGACAAGCTCAAACCTGCATCTGAAAGGGCTTGACGAACTGGAACTTTTGTACGTTCTACAAGGTCACGAGTCAAATCATCAAATTTCGCACGAGTCAAAGTCATTTCCAAGTGAAGAGGTCCAGCCTCACCTGCAGTGATGAATGGCAAGCTGATTTGTGTTGAAGTTACACCAGAAAGGTCTTTCTTAGCTTTTTCAGCCGCATCTTTCAAACGTTGCATTGCCATCTTGTCAGTAGACAAGTCAATACCGTTTTCTTTCTTGAATTCTGCTACTAAGTGATCGATAATTTTTTGGTCAAAGTCGTCACCACCGAGTTTGTTGTCCCCTGCAGTTGACAATACATCGAAGACACCGTCACCCAATTCAAGGATAGATACGTCAAATGTACCACCACCAAGGTCGAATACCAAGATTTTTTCTTCTTTGTCAGTCTTGTCCAAACCGTAAGCAAGAGCTGCTGCAGTTGGTTCGTTGACGATACGTTCTACTTCAAGACCAGCGATTTTACCAGCGTCTTTAGTTGCTTGACGTTGAGCATCGTTGAAGTAAGCTGGAACTGTGATAACTGCTTTGGTTACTTTTTCACCAAGGTACTCTTCAGCGTAACCTTTCAAGTATTGAAGAATCATAGCTGAGATTTCTTGTGGAGTGTATTCTTTTCCATTTGCAGAAACTTTTTCAGAAGTTCCCATCTTAGATTTGATAGAGATAACTGTATCTGGGTTTGTGACTGCTTGACGTTTTGCAGCATCACCAACAATGATTTCTCCATTTTTGAATGATACTACAGATGGAGTTGTACGGTTTCCTTCTGGGTTTGCGATGATTTTGCTTTCAGTTCCTTCAAGAACTGCAACTGCTGAGTTTGTTGTACCTAAGTCAATACCGATAATTTTAGACATGTGTTTTTCTCCTTAAATTTTAATTCGAATTTTGATTTTTTTGATATTCCCCTTAAGTGGTGGGGACGTGAGCAACTCCCTTCGGGATTTCATCACTTATTTTTGAGCCTATTGTCTCAAAAATCCCCTGTTTCAGTAGCAAAAGCTACTGAAACTTTCACCACGGCGGGCAATATCTTCCTTGCAAGCCTCCGGCTTGCTTTTTATCTTTCTTCATAGTTTATTGTCGTTTCGGACAGGTTTTTAAGTTCTCTAGCCTAGTTATAAACTACTACCATGGCTGGGCGTAGGATGCGGTCATGGAGTTTGTAGCCTTTTTGGAAGACCTGGGCGATGGTGTCTGCTGGGTGTTCATCGTCTGCTGGGAGAGTTTGGATGGCCATGTGATAGTTATGGTCAAATTCGCCTTCAGCTGCAATTTCTTCGATTCCTTCTTCTTTCAAAGCGTGAATCAAGCTCTCTTGCACCATCCCCAATCCTTTTTTGACGTCGTCTGTCAAACCTTCAACTGCTAGTGCACGTTCTAAGTTGTCAAGCGACGGTAAAATTGCTTTTGCCAGATCTTGGCTACGATAACGTTGCAAGTTTTGACGTTCTTCATTGGCACGGCGTTGAATATTTTGCATTTCTGCATGAGCGCGAAGGTATTTATTTTCAAACTCATCCGCGCGTTCATTTGCCAAGTCCAACTCAGACTTCTCAGGAGTTGTTTCTTCAGTTGTTTCCACAACTTCCTCTTCTTTCATTTCTTCGTTTTTTTTATCTTGGGCCATTTTCGCCTCCTTTAATGATTTCAAAATTAATTTACTTCGTAATGATTACTGCTGAGGTAGCGATAAAAATCTGTCAACTTCATGGTCAAAACACGATTGACCACATTGACTTGGTTGACCAATTGCTGATAATCTAGATTGACTGGACCGATAATCGCTAGAATTCCAAAACCTCGATAAGGAATGAGGAACTTACTGCTAATCACCGCCAAATCAGCTAGACAGGATTCCTGACTGTCTGCAACACGGACATTTTGCATTTGATCTTCATGCAGACCTTCACGAATCTCCAGAGCCACTTTTTGCGGTTGGTCAAAGAACTGATAGGCTGCTAGATTGGCAAAATTCAAGAGATTGACCTTGCCCGACATTACAATGTTTTCGTTGAACATTTCTTTAAAAATGTGTTCAAAGAGATCCATAACATTGTCCGTAGTTGTGAAGTAACGTTGGATAATCTGCGGAATCTCCGTCCGAATCTTGTAATGAATGTCCAGAACAGTGTGACCGAGAAAACGTTCCTGAATGATGCTTTTCAGTTTCAGCAAATCTTCCTGCAAGAAGTTCCTTGGAATCAGAAATTGACTAGTAACCGTTCGGGACTCGTCTAGGGTGAAAACTGCAAGAGCAGTATGTTGTCCTAGAACGACAATATCGAAGGCCGTCAGGCGCTGTCTACTCGGCTCAACATCCAGTGCTACTACCGTACAGCCACTCAAGTATGTTAGTAGATTGGCGGCCTCTTGCAGAATATCCTCCAGTTTGAAGAACTCCTGATCAAAGGCTTTGACAATCTCGTATACCTCATTTTCAGCCAGTCTGTCAAAAGCAAGCGAGTGTTTTACATAGTACTGAAATCCCGCGACACTTGGCATCCGACCGCTTGAGGTATGAGCCTTCTCAAGCAAACCCTGCTTCTCTAGAGCCGCCATGTCATTACGAATGGTAGCACTACTAGAATTGATAGACTCTTGTAGCGCCTTGGATCCGACAGGTTCGTGCGTTTTGGTAAAGATGTCAATAATCAGATTTAAAATATCCTGCTGACGCTCTGTAACCATCTCATCACTCCTCTCTGTCTGATCGATTAGCACTCTATGTACCCAAGTGCTAACTCATGATTCTATTATACACCCTTAGAAGAGAATGTCAAGATAAAAACTCAAAAAATTAGCACTCTTTTACAAAGAGTGCTAAAAATCAGTCTACAGACCTAGAAACATACTTCTCATCTACTTGGTATTTCCTTTTAAGTCTGAAAAAACCATAGATTAGATAAGAAATTAAACAAGCATATAAAACGAAAATAATAAAGAAAGACTGAGACAAGTTTTCTCGATACAAACTCATGCAAACAATAAGACCACCTGAAAAAGTGGCTATACAGGAACGAAGTCTAGACCGCATAACTTCCCATCTGAGACCCTTACTCATATAGACTTTCTCCTCTGAAAGGATATCAGAAGTTGGTTTACGAAGAATTGAACAAAAACCTGTTTCTATCAATTCCCAACCGCTATTTCTAAAATCTTGTAGTTCATGCTTATACTTTTTAAGAAATCTAGAATCATAGATATGGTAGATGACATCGTCCGGTTGACAGTGGTCAAAATAGAAAAAACCAAAACGACTAGTTCTATATCTCCAACCTTTCAAGTGCATCTCATGTAAAAATTCTTCTTCCTTGTCCAAATCAACAATGGTGAAAATCCTAAATTGTACTTTGCTATTCATTGTCTTACCTCCAAATCAGAAAACATACATGGTTTTATTTTTCAGATAATTCTTTCCACTTTTGAAACAAGCTCCAAAAAATATAAGAAATCTGAACCGCAAAAACTATCAATAAAACACAATCTATTATGACAATCAAAAACATTCCCCAACTGAAAGAACTAGCTCCACTGACAAACTTTGAGAAAACCGGTAGTAGAGCTAAAAATAGAATCAAAATAGGAAGCATCCGCAGTCTTAAAATCCGTTTGATCATAGCTAACTTCCCTGTAGCGTCATTATAGATTTCAAACTCAGTATCCGATTCAATTTCAGAATGCGCTTTTCTAAAATAGGAAAAACTATTAAAGTCTGTAATATGCTCCCAGCCACAGTCTTTAAATAGTTGTAAATAGGAGGCTCTCTCTGATTTTTTCATGGGATAAAAGTCCAACTGATAAGACACCTGCTCCGGTTGGCACTTTTCAAAGGTATACTTAACTACAAACAATAAGATAGAATAGCTTACTTTCCTAAGCTTCCAGCCCTTAGCATGCATTTCTCTAAAGTATAGAGCTTCCCTCTCATAATCCGCAATTGTAAAAATTCGATAAACAATTTTCTTTTCCATCATACTTCCTCCAAACTGTTTCTATAGAGCCGTTCAATACGTTTCAATTCAATATCTAAGACTTTGCGTCCCAAGTCTGTAATCTGATAGATTTTCCGTTTTTCCTCCTCTCGGACAAAAGAAATCAAGCCATCCTTTTCCATCTTTGACAAGGTTCCATACATAGTTCCAGGACTAATCGAAACTTGCGAATCTGTCATCTCCTTGACCTTTTGCGTAATACTATAACCATGACGTTCCTTTTGCAGACAGAACAAAATATAAAAGCCCGTTTCCGTCATCGGAAGATAGACCCGACGAACCTTATCTGTTAATTCCATTTATAGGCACCTCCTATTCAGTTCGATATATCGCACTTCGTTATATAAAATATATCACAGCTCGATATAAAATGCAAGAAAAAGAGAGAACGATTTCTCGTTCTCTCTTCTTAGACTCAGGAATTAAGAATTCAATTTCTTATTTCCTAAGAGTGGCTTAGTCTTTCTTACGAAGAACAAAAGCTGCTAGACTTGCAAAGGCAAGACCGATGATTGAAAGAAGACCAGATACTGCTGAACCCGTGTTTGGTAACAAGTTCTGATTTTGACTACTTCTTTCTTCTGGTTGACTAGTATTTCCAGAATCTTTAATTGGGGCCGGAGTGAATTCCCAGGTGCCTACGAAGTGTGCGTCTGCTCCATTGATGATTTCAGATGTCTTGTCATAAGACTTGAAGCTCCATGTGCCTTCTGCTGTCTTCACTTCTGTT